>JAUIKB010000579.1 GCA_030430975.1 Polyangia bacterium | reverse complement strand
GTGGGGCCTGCAGCAGTTCTGGTGCGACTATCACAATCGTATTCGCTACCGTGGTCACGCCGGCAACCGACAGCACCTAAAGAAATACCTGCTGGCGCTGCACCGCTACAACGGGAATCCTGCAGACAAGATGCAGGCCTTCGACGTCTGGTGGGTACAGGATCGTTCGCCACCGCCTGGACAGCTTCGAGGCACCCCGCTGAAACCACAGAAGATCGTCAGCCACGGTAGGGTGAAGGACTCAGGCGCGCAGCCGTGGCTCAAAACAGCGAAGCCCGGGGCTTCGAAAAAGGGCCGTTGACTCCGTCGCGACCCGAGGCCGGGCAGAGCAGGGGCTGGTCGAGTCGGTTCCTCGAGAACTTTGCGACCGCCGATCCGAGGTCGCTCGGCCTTCTGCGCATCGCCCTAGGATTGTTGCTGCTGGTTGACCTGTTGCGACGGTGGCCGGACCTGGTTCACCACTACTCGAACAGCGGCTGGCTGACGAATCACTTCATGCTGTTTCGGCCGATGAGCAGTCACCTGTTCTCGCTCTACCTCGCCGCGGGACCGCTCCACGAGGTGCGCCTATTCTTCGTTCTTCATGTGGGCGTTTACGTCGCGTTCTTAGTGGGTTGGCGGACGAAGCTCATGCACGCCTTGTCGTTGGTGATGCTTGTCAGTCTCAACTCCAGAAATATCATGTTGGAAAACGGTGGATGGGTCGTGTTGACCTTGCTAACCGTTTGGACGCTGTTCTTGCCGCTCGGCCGACGCTTCAGCGTCGATGCATGGAACGCATCTGTGCGGTGGCGCACCGAGGGTACGATTGACGCTCTCAACGACCGGGCCGCCGCGTCGATTCGCACGGCGCCAGTGCGCTCGCTCGCCGTGACCGCGCTGATCTTGCAGTGGGCGGTGATCTACTACTTCAACGCGGTGCACAAGAACGGGCCGCCGTGGAAGAACGGCACGGCGGTGTACTACTTTTTCCAACAAGACCGCATGGTGACGGAGTTCGGCGGCTGGCTTCGGCACGTAGTTCCGCTTTGGGGCATTCGCGCTATGACCTGGGGAGCGCTCGTGATCGAGTTTGCCGTAGTCGTGCTACTGCTCGTGCCCCTGTTCAAGGGTCGGGGCCGGCTGATCGCGTGGCTGCTCGTGGCGCTCCTGCACCTATCGATCGACGCGGTCGTTCAACTCGGACCCTTCTCGTGGGCGATGGTGATCATGTTCTTCGGGCTGATCGAGGCCCGCGTCTGGGGCACGCTCGCGCAGCGGTGGACACGTCGCCGCAGCGAGTGCACCGTGCACCTGGACCCATCACGCGGCGAGCAGCTGTTCCTGGGCAGAGTTATTAAGCGGCTCGACCCGTTCGCATTGATCCGCTTTCAGGCGAGGCTGCCAGCGCAGCACGCATGGGTCGCGGCGGAGAAGGGCGAAGTGTCGGGGGCCGCTGCCGTTGCCGCCGTTGCGCGGAGGATGCCAGCGGCCTGGGTGCTTGCCGCGCCGGGTGTGCGCTGGCTCGTGGCCGGTGCGCTGCGGCGGTTGGGAGCCCAGCGCCAGCGATTGAGTCGAGCGTTTCGGTTCGACGCTGCTATCGGCACCGATCGACGGCGCCCATCATCACCGTTCGACATGCGCGTGGGGCGGCTTCGCTGCGCTGTTGCACATCTGGTGCTGATACCGCTTATGCTCATCACGACCCTGCAAGTACTGGCCGAGAACCGTGCCGTTCCCGCGGTGCTGAAGCCCAACAACCGACCCTCGTGGTCGAAGGCTATCGTCATCTACCCGCGCATGTTTCAGGGCTGGTCCATGTTCGCGCCGTCGCCGCCCAAGGTCGACGGCAGGATCGTTGTCGACGGCCGGACCGCCGATGGCCGCAAGTGGGACCCGCTACAGGGCGAACCGCCAAGCTTTGACATGAACCCCAGGCTGGGCTTTGGCATGAATCAGATTTGGGGAGACTTTCACCGGCGCATCGCCGACGAGCGGTTCAGCGCGTATCAAGCAGGCTTCAAGAACTACTTGCTGCGCCACCATGAGGTTTCGGGGCGGCAGCGCGATCGACTGGTCGCATTTGACGTCTGGATGGTCGAGGAAGACATTCCAGAGCCAGGGGCGAAACGCGCTGCGCCCAAGCGCCGCAAGCTGTTTTCTCACGGCATTGTTAAACCGTAGATGGTGCTGGCTAGACCGGTCCAAGGCCAGGCCCGGCTAAGAGCAGTTCGGAAACTGCGGTAGGCTGGTAGCGATGACCGTGCTGCATTTCTCCCGCGCGATTCTCGAGACGGCTCGGACCTCTGCGGTGACGGTCGTCGACGCGGCGAGAGGTCGACTAACGTTCGAGCGTTCGAGTCAGCGCCTGGACGTGTGGTCGCGTCGGCTCGTGGAGCAGGCCAAGATCACCGTGGTGCCGCACCATGCTGAGCGCCTCGAAACCGACGAGACGTTTGTCGTCATGAGCAACCACCAGTCGCTGTACGACGTTCCGGTACTGTTCAGGGTATTTCGAGACAAGCCGCTGCGGATGATCGCCAAACGCGAGCTGTTTAGGGTTCCGCTGTGGGGGCGTGCCATGCGCGAGGCGGGGTTCTTCGAGATCGATCGCTCCAATCGGGAGCGCGCCATTGAAGCGCTTCAGAGTGCTTCACGAGATTTAGCGTCGGGCGTATCTATCTGGATCGCGCCAGAAGGCACACGCAGCGAAACCGGTGCTCTCAACCCGTTCAAGCGCGGCGGGTTTCGGATGGCGTTAGAAACCGGCAAACGCATCCTACCGGTGGCGGTGGACGGCACGCGCGACGCGCTCGTCGCGCGTGGGTTTCGCGTGACAGAGGGTGCCGTTGCCCATGTGACGATTTGCGAGCCGGTCGACCCCGCCGACTATGGGTTCGAACGTCGAGATGAACTCAGCGATCGCGTCCGGGACGCCATTGCAGCCTACATTCCCGAAGAGGGTGGGAAACGCCTATCGGCGGACTGAAGTCAGCGCCCGAGCTGGGCGAGTTCTTCGCCAGTAGGAAGCGCCATCAGGTCGCGCAGGACGTCGGGTACGGAAGCCCCCTCGTAAAGCAGTGCGTAGACGCCCCGGACAATCGGCAGGTCGAGCTGGTGCTCGGTAGCGAACTGATGGACTGCGAACGTCGTTTTGACGCCCTCCGCGACCATCCGCATGTCTTGCTGAATAGCTTCGAGCTTCTCGCCCTTGGCGAGTCGAGCTCCGACCTGATGATTTCTCGACAGAGGCGATGCACACGTCGCGATCAGGTCACCCATGCCCGCCATCCCGCCGAACGTGAGGATTTGGGCGCCCATCGCGGTACCGAAGCGAGCCATCTCGCTCAGCCCCCGGGTTAGCAGCAGTGCCTTGGTGTTCTCGCCAAGACCGAGTCCCGTGACCACGCCAGCCGCCAAGGCGACGATGTTCTTGAATGCACCGCCGACTTCGGCGCCGACCACGTCTTCGCCCCAGTAGACCCGGAAGTAGGCGTTGTTGAATACAGCATGGCACCGCTCGAAGACCTCGTGATAGCGGGATGCGATCAAGGTACCGGTCGGCTGGCACTGGGCGAGTTCCTTCGCCAGGTTCGGACCGCTCAGTACGCCTAGGCGCTTCACGCACGTCTCCTCCCGAAGCACTTCGGTCATCCTCAGATGCGAGCCCTGCTCGATGCCCTTGGTCGCATGGACGATGATGTGCTCGCCGGTAACATGCTGTCCGAGATCGTGCGCGACCTTCCGCAAGCCGTGCGATGGAACGACCAAGAGTATCAGTCGGCTATTTGCGGCCAGGCTTTCGAGATCGTCCGTTGCTGTGATCCGGTCCGGCAGTCTTGTCCCGGGCAGGTAGTCCTGGTTCTCGTGGTCGGTATTGATCGCCCGTGCGAGCTCGCTCCGCCGGGTCCACAGGAGCACGTCACGCTCGTTGTCTGCTGCAACCTTTGCAAGCGTGGTGCCCCAGCTGCCGGCTCCGATAACTCCGATCCTATCGTCCATGTTGAAGAGCTCCGTGGGCGGCGCGCTCGATGCCGTATCCGTCTAAGCGGTTGCCGTAATACAGTAGCAAGTTGCGATCCTCATGGAAAATGCGATCTCCTCGGCGCCGCAGCGCGGGCCGTGCATGATACGTATCGAAGTGTCGAATCGCATCATCGACAACACCGTGAGCGCCCTGCCGTGTCAGGTCAGCTCCCAGCGTTGGCCCATTGTCGAGTTCGCGAAGCGCGCTAATAACCTGGTCGGTAGCCTTGGCGACATCTTCGAAGGTGAACGAAGGCGTTGAACCGCCGGTTCGCAGAATACGATACAGGTCGAGTTCGGGATTCTTGCGTCGTAGCAGCCCGATCACGGCGCTGCCGACGACGTTGGTAGACATCACGATGTTGTCGCGCAGATACGCATCGGAGATAGCGTCGGCGAGTTCATTCGTATACTGCTTGTCTCGCTGCTCGTCTCGTTGGGGCTTGCCGTCGCGGCAGACGTAGCGCGAAACGTCGATGGGTCGCCCCTGTGGGTCGAGGCTTTCGCCGTGGACGTTGACGAAGTTTCCGACGACGTCCAAGGGCTTCGAGAAGCGGATGTCGATTCGGCTATCCAACGAGACGATGTTCGACATGAAGTTCAGCACGCGCCGCGGCTTTGAGAACTCGTCGTCTTCAATGATGTAGCGCGACTTGCCGACTTCTTTGAGGTGATCGTCGATCAGCGTTTCCGCCTCCAGGACC
>JAUIKB010000578.1 GCA_030430975.1 Polyangia bacterium | reverse complement strand
CGGCTCGAGGAGCTCGATCTGATCACTTCCTTCGATGACGATCAGGGTTTGGACGACAGCGTTGCCGGCGACCTGTTCATCGATGTCCAGGTCGCAGCTCCGCTCGACTCCGACAGCGGCCAGCCGGGTCAGACAGAAGCACGCGATGATGGCGGAGCCAGTTTTGATGGTGCGGGGCTGATCAACCTACCAGCAGACGTGGCCGACGACGATGACGATGTCGAGCTCGACATCGACCTGGGCGCCGCCGTCGTGCGAGCTCCAGACGAGCAGGGCTACGAGACCGACGCGGCAGAAGAATCGTGGGAAGCGTTGCTCGAAGACCTCCCCGAGCTCGATGACGACGAGTCCACAGAACCCGACCCCCAACACTTCGGCGAGCTAGACGCCTTCGCGATCGAAGATGAGCAGCTGACATCAGCGACACCCTTGTGGACCGGCGAGACGCTGACAGCGGATCGGACCTATCAGCTATCGATCGTACCCAAGCAGCCTCCGGCGCTGCTGCGGGCGGGAGTCAACAGCCAGGCGGCGCCGGGTCAACACACCTTGTCAGCGGCTCCGGTCGATTCGAACAGTCAACTCACCGCGACGATCGACGGCCTATGGCTGGACGGCCAGTCGCTGCGGCCGACAGACGCCGACGGGCTACCCCTCGGGCTGCGAAGCGCCGAAGGCTTTCACTTGGAATCACTCGGTCCGTCCGGCGGAGTAGCCGTGCTGAACGGACCACGGCTGTTTCGTTTTCGCGCTGGCGTGTTCCGCCTGCTTCTCGACCACGTTCGGACGCTTTCTCGCAACAGCTGGCCGGCGATGGCGCACACCCTAGTACCGGAGCCCGCGCTCGTACGGTCAACCGACGGCGGGTCGACCTGGAACCCGCTTGTGCCTGACCCAACAGCGATGAGCATCCTGGCCGACGGCGCGTCATTGTTGGCCGCCCGTGGCAGCGTCGTAGCTGTCGCGTCGCCGCGCCGAGGCGTCGCGATCAGCACGGACGGTGCCATGAGCTTCCGCCGTATCCCAGGGTTGTCCTCGGCGACGGCGCTGTCCTGCGTCCAGTTGCAGCACAGGGTTCTAGTCGCTGTCGGCATGTTCGACGAGCATCGCAACGCGTCGCGTCTGGCGATCGTCGATCCAGAGACCGACGTCCCCCAAGTCGTCGCCGAAATCGACGATGCCACGCACGGTGACCCGCACATCGACAACGACATCGTGTCGATCGCGAGCCTTGACGGTCGAGTACTGGTCGCCGGCGAGTTCGGCGTCATCGCATTCACGCCAGGCGGTGCTCAGTAACGTGGCCGTTATCGTGCAAAAGTACGGCGGCTCGTCGGTGGCGGATCTGAACAAGATCCACCAGGTCGCCCAACAGGTGGCTCTTACCAAGCGCGGCGGTCACGATGTGGTGGTCGTCGTCAGCGCCATGGGTAAGACGACCCAGGAGCTCCTGAGTTTGGCCGAGCGGGCGGCAACCGCCGGCGGCGGTCCGCGGTGCGAACCTCCACGTCGCGAGCTGGACATGCTGGTAAGCACGGGCGAGCGCGTGTCGATGTCACTGCTGTCGATCGCTATTTCGAGTTTGGGCCTGGAATCGATCAGCTTCACCGGATCTCAGTGCGGCATCATAACCAACGATCGGCACTTCGACGCCCGCATCATCGAAGTTCGCCCCCACCGTATCGAAGACGAGCTAGCGCGTGGCAGAGTCGTGATCGTCGCCGGATACCAGGGCATGAGCTACAAGCGCGAGGTCACCACGCTGGGCAGAGGCGGGTCCGACACCACGGCGGTAGCGCTCGCCGCCGCGCTCGGTGCTGAGCGGTGTGAGATCTACAGCGATGTCGACGGCGTGTACTCAGCTGATCCGCGTAACATCGCCGACGCCCAACACCTGCCGGAGCTCAGCTACGACATGCTGCAAACCATGGCCCACTCCGGGGCCAAGGTGCTCAACGCTCAGGCGGTTGACTGGGCGCGGCGCGAGCGCGTCAGTTTGCACGCCCGTCGAACGGGGGACGCGATTGGGGGGGGAGCGGCGCGCGAAACGGTCGTGTCCAACGGCGCCGCGACGGATGTCCGCGCGGTGGTCCTACAGCCCCACGTCGCCATGCTCAAGGGCCCGCGAGTCGGCGTCCTCGAAGCGCTCGACGGTTGCGATGTGCCGCTGATCGATTGGCATGAGGCCGGCGGCGTCCGCACATTGGTCGGCCTAAAGGACGCGCCCTCACGAGATGCGCTGTTGGAGCGACTCGGGGCCAGCACAGGAATCCAGCAAGAGGTCGGTTCGCTCGTGTCGCTGATAGGCAACGGCGTCGCAGAGCGCGCAGCAGACGTCGCTGACGCATGCCGAGAAACCGAGCCTCCGATGTTATTGCTAGCCTCGCCGCTGCGGCTGGCGGCATTCGTGAGCGCCGAGCGCGCGGGGGCGCTTGAAGCGCGCTGGCACGAGCGGTACGTCGGTCAGTCGGACGCGAGCTGATCGCGACGCAGCCGCATCAGCTCGGCGCTTGAGCTATCCCCTGCCTGATCGGCTGCGTCCGCGAGCCGCCCCAGGGCGTTCACCAAGCACTGTCTGAGCGAGGGCGTGAGGTGACCTTCGTCGTACGCAGCGCTCAACACCGCGACAATCTCTTCGTCGCGCCCATACATCTCGAGGGCCTCGGCCAGCTGCGCCAGAGCCATGGCATCCGCCGGATTCGCCTGAACTTTGGCGATGAGAGCGTCGACGTCCGCCTCGGACTCCTCCACGATTTCGGGCTCTCCGTAAGCTAGCTGCGGCTCGATCGACATCGCCCCCGCGGGCGGGCGCTCGGTCGGCGGGGCCGGCGACTCCGGCGACGCGGCGGCTTGCCGATACAGTCGGCGTGCCTCTTCGTCATCGGGGCACACCTGCAACAACACGTACAGGTGGCGCTCCGCGCTGCGCTGGTCTTGTACGATCTCGGATTCGTGCCGCGCGGCGCACAACAGCCAGCGCTTGACGTCCGCAGGCGCCTCGCGCGCCGCATCCGCGCTGTGCTCGATCATTTGCCGCAGTCGGTCGTACACAACCGTCGCGCCTCGGATGTCGCCCAGCTGGGCGCGCCACTGGGCCTCCAGCGCGCGCGCCTCCATCCCGAGGCGTCCCCGCGCCTGGACCGTTCGCACGCGAGCGATGGCGTGCGGCAGATTGTTGAATTCGTCGGCGAGGATTCGGGCCAAGTCGAGCGCTGCGCCAACCGGCACCACCCCAGCTTGCTCTCCCAAGTCCAGTGAGCGTTCGAGCAACGCTACGGCACGCTTCGGCGAGCCCGACGCCAGCAGCGACCGCCCCAGGCCTGCAGTCGCTTCGGGATCATCCGGCAGGTACCTAAGCGAGCGCTCGAAGAACCGCCCGCCTTCGGCTGCATAGCCGGCGCGGTGCAGGTGCTCGGCGATCTGTTTGCTCACGGTGTGCCGGGCCACGTGTCCGACCGCCGCAGCCTCCAGCTGTTCTCCGTCCTCTAGCGCCCCCGAAACGTCGCCTAGACTGACGCGAAACGCCAGGCGAGCCCAGCGCGGCTCCGGACTCGCCGGCGCGCGACCAACTGCCTCGTCCAGCGCATCGCCCCGACGCTCCGGTTCGGCGACGCGTGCAGCGTCTAGCCAATGCAGCGCCGCCAGAGGCGCAAAGGCTTCGCGATTTGCCTCAAGTTCCCACGCAGCATAAGCGCCGGCCGTGTCGCCTGACTGCTCTAACAGCAGCGCTCCAACCCGCCCAGCATGCAGCGGGTCGAGCGTCTCGGTCAGCAATCCGAGCGCGGCTTCGGTACGCTCGTTGGTCGCGGCGTCAAGCCCGGCGATCAGGCATGACAGTTCACGCTGCCTGGGTGCAGCTTCGAGCGCGGCCATGTACCCAGCTCGAGCCTGATCGTTTCTCCCTTCGGCCAGCGCGTCGTCCGCCTCGCGCGTCAACGCCGCTCCCTCGATGGCGGCGGCAACTTCGCGACTGATGCTGGCTGGCGGGTAGAGTGCATCAGCGGTCACGCATGCGGCAACGTCCGTGATATCGGGTGGCTCGAACTGAAGCGCGCCAACCCCGGGCACGCGCGCCCCGAGCGACGGGAACAAGTGAGCGGCAACCAACTGCGCGGCCCGCGGCAACTCAACGATCCTGCCGCGTCGAACAGCCCCGACCGGCAACGCCGCATCCACGACACGCAGAGCTGCCGCGAGCGCTGGTTCGGTGAGCACGGCGGCGCGGGCAGCGCACACGACCAGCCGCACATCGCCACCGGCCGGAGCCCACAGAAGGCGAAATGCCAGCGCGCCCCGTTCGCCGACCGCGCCCACTTCCAGACCGTCGGCAACGCCCCAGGCGCTAACCCGACGGCGGAGCGGTCCCAGCACTGACTTCATGGGCGCCCCGAGCCAACCCTCGAATCGACCGAGGTCGAGCGCGAGCGCAACGTGGTCCAGCACACCGCGCCGATGTCGGAACGAGGGTACGCCGCCGGACAGATCCACCGGGAACTTCAGGTTCGGCAGCTGGACGCTCAAACGTCGGACGTCCAGCGGTCCCACCTCGACCGTTTCGTACAGCTCCATGCCGAGCCCTGAACTGCCCGCGGTCAGGCACAACGGCACGCGACCGACTGACTCGGTGTTCGAGCTTCGATCCGCTCGAGCTGCGGCAGGGCGGCGGGTCACGCTGGATCCTACCAAGCCATCGACCGCCAGGGACAACTCAGTGGAGAAGCCGCT
>JAUIKB010000577.1 GCA_030430975.1 Polyangia bacterium | reverse complement strand
CTTGAAGCTCTCCGGCTGTACGTACGGCACGCCCCCGCTTCCGCCGGAGCCGGCCGTGCTCCCGCCCGACCCCGCGCTCCCGCCCGATGCTCCGGCGGCGCCACCGTCTCCGGCCGAACCGCCCGCGCCACCCTGCGCCGATGCGTCGAAGGCTTCGTCGGTACCGCAGGCGCTGAACACGCCGGCACCGACGACGAGCGCTACGGCGGCCAGCGCTCGGCGCCCGTGAGTCGTTTTGAGTATCCGGGTCGGCTTGGCGCGTTTCACGCGGGCAGTCTAGCGCACCCACGGGCGTCGCACCGGCTTAGTTACGGGCTGCACGAGCCGTCGGCGATGTACGAACCGTTTTCGACGACTTGGTCGCAGGCGACCACGCACTCGTCGGTGCTGCAGTCGCGCAGCGGCGGCGCCGCCGCGCTGTCGTCACACGACAAGTCGAGATTCCAGCACGACCACTGCTCGGTGGCGCACTGCGTCGGGTCCGGCGCGATCCGCAGGCACAGACCGTCGCCGCAACCGCCTGGGCAGGAGGCTGCCGCCGACGCGCCGCTGAACGAAATCACGTGGGGCTCGTCGCTGCACGCCACCGCCAACAACAGGAGGACGAGAAACCCCAGCCGCTTCATATCCGCCAATCGTGAAACCGCACTTCGAGCCCAACGAACACCGACGGCGCGACGGCGTTCGACTCGGACACGACCTGCGTGCCGCGCTCGTTGACCTCGACCAGTTGCTCGGTGGAGGGATCCACCTCGAGCTCCGCGCGCCCGAGTAAACGGACCCGGTCGGTCAGGTGATAAGCGACCGTTAGTGACGCCGCCAACCGAAAGTCTTCATACGCACCGTCTTCATTGGCGATCACGTCCGGCGTGACATCGTCCGTCCGAATCGTCACGAAGTCGAGCAGCACCCCCGCCCCCAGCGCCAACCCCCAACGTCGCGACGTGAGCGGTTCAAAGCGCAGCCACGCTCCGCCGCCGGCGCGATCGACGACCGCATTCGACTGCGCGCCGGTGATGTTAACCTCGTTGGACCTACGCAAGCCGAGCCACAGCGACGTCCTGAGCCCGGACGTTCGCCCCGCGCCAGCCCAGCCACCGTACGCCGGCGTGAGCTGCTGTTCTCCGAGCACGCGCAGGCCCGCGTCGAGCCGAAACCAGAACGCCCAGTCCGGTGCCGGCTCCGGCGAACGCCGGGGAGGCGGTGGCGCGTCGTCCGCCCCCCGCCCAGCCGCAGGCTTCGGTTCGACCTTCGGCTTCGCGACGGGCTTCGGCGGCGGCTGCAGCTCCGGGGGAGCCGGGGGCGTCGGTTGCTCCGGTCCTTCCCCCGCAGCCGGATCCGGTTTCTCCGGCGGCTCGGTCAGTGCTTCCAGCGCGGCCTGCGCGGTGTGGGCGATCTGTTCGCGCAGCAGCTCGGGATTGTCACGATGTTCGAACGTTTTGGTCGCGAGCGTTTCGCCCGTCGTGGCATCTGTGAGCACGAGCCGTACCGGAGCGCGATTCAGATCGACCTGCAGCTTCACCGCGCGGTGCCCCTCAAGCGGCGTCGTCGACACTTTGACTTTCGAGAGCCGACCGACCAGCTCGTTCAGCGACGCCTTGAGTTCCGTCACGGCCTCACTCGGTCCGGTCACTTCGAACACCACCGTTACGGGACCGGGCTGAGCGATCGCCACGACCTGATCCTCGGCGTGGGCAGCGCCCGCCATCGAACCGAACCACAGGGCCGCGACGAGGGCCGACGCGCCGCGCAGCTTCACGGACTGAGCGCTTTGATGCGTCGGCGTGCGCGCGTCGCATGCACCGAGTCGGGAAAGCGCGTCAGCAGCTGCTGCCAAACCGCACGCTCCGCCTTCGGTTGGCCCGCCTTCTCGAGCGCGCGGGCGCGTCCGACCAGCGCCTCTTCGGTGAGCGCTCCGCCGCGCTGCTTCAGGTAGCGGTCATAGTCACTGGCCGCCCCGGTGGCATCGCCGCGATCAAGCTTGAGCCGCGCCACGATCGCCCGCGACAGTCTGGCTTCCGCAGAGTCCGGGAACCGGGTCGCCAGCTGTTCGTAACGGGCGATCGCCTCGTCCCAACGACGGCGGCGTCGAAGCGCGTTCGCTTCGCCGAACAGCGCCTGAGCTGAGCCGCTCTTCGCTTGAGCTGACGGTGTCGCCTGAGTCGACGGTAGCGGCGGCGCTTTGGGTGGGGCGGTAGCGGCCATCGACGCGGGCCCGTCGCGATCGGTGCCGGGCGCCGAAGCGCTCGGCGCTGGCGCCGGTAGCGGCGCGCGCACGGCCTGGGGCGCGCGGACCGCGACGGCCGCGGTCGGCTCGTCGGGATTTCCGGCCGCAGCGCCAACGCCCGCTACCGACGCTTGCCACGGCGCCACACCGAGCACGTGCGCCGCCGCGGCCGACACGCTCAACAGCACCAGGCCGCCGACCAACAGCGACGCCGCGCGCCGGCGTTTCCCGGTCCGAGGACGCTTCGCCCGCATCGCCTCGCGCACCTGCTGCTCGGTCGGAGCGCCGCTGGCGTGCGACTCGACCAGTTCCTCGTCAGAGTCGTCGAGAGCAAAGTCATCTAGAGCAGATTCCAAGAAGTCGCGTTGCACCGCCAGCTCGAACCGACAGGTGGCGCAGCGTTCGAGGTGCCGCTCGAGCCTATCATTTTCCTCATCAGAAATTGTCCCGTCGGCGCGCCGATCGAGCAGTTCGTCCGGATGGATGTCCAGCGACGTCGAATCGCGAAGCTGCAGCACCGTCATCGCTCGACCTCCAGCTCATCGGCCAGGCGTGCGTCGGACTCGATGCGTTTGCGCAGCGCGGCCTTGGCCAGTCGGAGTCGACTGCGCACGGTGTTCACCGGCACCTGAGTCGCCTCCGCCACTTCACCGAGCGAGCACCCCAACATAAAGCGCAGCGCAAGCGTCTCCGCCTGCTCGAGCGACAGTTCATCGAGCAACTCGCGCGTGACGCGGCGACGCCGAGCCGCCGCGCTCTCGTCACTAGGCGTGGGTACCGGCGTGACGTCCGGCGCATCCAGCGCCATCTGTTGGTGCCGCCTTAGGGACACGCTGCAGCGGCGCTTCGCTGCCACCGCCGTACGCGCTGCGATCCGACTCGCATAGCTCGCCGGCTGGCTTTCGGCTCGGTAGGCTGGTAGCGCCTGTACCACGGCGATCATGCTCTGCTGCACCACGTCGTCGAACTCCGCGTGGCCGCCACCGAGCACCATCGCAACCACGCGCTTGAGGCGCGGACCGAGCCGCCGCAGCAACGCGGTCGTCGCCTCCAGATCGCCGGCGCCCGCTTGCAGCGCCAGCGTCGTGTCCGCGTCAGGGCGTGGCTCACGCATCGTGGAGGGTTCTGAGCCAGGCATCCTCTAACTTAGTGGCGAAGCCGCTGGCGGTTCGATCAACGATTCAGCGAGTTTCTGAAAGATTGTCGAATTTTGCCAAATGGTGATCGGTATCGGCGCCGCCCACGCACTGAAGCTCTGAAAACCGCGCCCGCAACCGGCGCGACCCATAGGAGGCTTCATGAAACGCAATTATCTGCTTATCACCGCGCTCAGCGCACTGACATTCTGCATTGCTGGCTGCGAGATCACCGAGATCCGCGAGGACGAGGCCGGCGGTGGGCCGATCGGCAGCGGTGTGCCGGCGTGCGGTGCGTACGATCACCGCTGCGCCGACCTGTTTCTGGACTGCGTCGACTCAGGTCAAGATCGGTACACCTGCTTTGACCTCTACGACGCGTGCGAGGCCAAAGGCTGCACGAGTGGCTCCGGCCAGGGCGGCGGATCCGCCACGGGTGGCGCCCCCGGTACCGGTGGAACCCCCGGAGGCGGTGCCGGCACCGGCGGTGACCCGGGCACGGCCGGCGTTGGGGGCGGCGGCGCTAGCGGGTCGGGCGTCGGAGGTGCCGGCGTCGGAGGTGCCGGCGTCGGAGGTGCCGGCGGCTCGGACTCGGGCGTCGGCGGCGGCGCCGGAACCGGCAGCGGCGGCGACGCCGGCGGCTGCAACTGCCAATGCAGCTGAGCCAGGCCGGCTACGCGCCGGCCGGCCTCAGTTGCACTGCTCGACCGGCGTGCCGAGTCCGGCATTCTGACAGACGCCGGCCTTGTTCGGGCTGATCTGCGACCAACCCGCCGTCACGGGCGGTAGGTTGGGCGGCAGCCCGCACTCTTCACCGCTCTCGCACTCGGCGGCGCAGTTGCAGGTTCGCTGACAGGCGGCGATGTCGCCGGTACCGCCGGTCGCCACGAGCGGCTGACCGCACCAGCCGTCGGAACCGCAGATCGACGCCAGCGGCGTTCCACCGGAGCCCGCAAACAGATCGGCCATGAAGTTGCAATAGTTCGAGCACGTGCCCGCCGTACCTGTCCCGGTTCCGACGCAGCTGCCCGCACACGGATCCGGATCTGCCATCGTGTCGCACGGCTCGCCCAGACCCAGGCCCATGTTCTGCATGCCGGACGGCACGCAGAATCCATTTTCTGGATTGCAAACGCGGCCGCCGGTGCACTGATCATCCGAGCTACACATCGGGAAGCACGCACCCGGACCGCTAGTGGCCTCGTCAATGCACGCCATGTCCAGGCGGCCGTTGCACTTCGTCGGCTTCACGATGTTCGTGTCGAGAGTCGAGTTCACATTGCAGGCGCGCAGACACACGCCGTCCATCCCGTTGTTGCGACTGCAAGCCGCGGCGGGATCGATAGCGGTGCAGTCGGCGTTTG
>JAUIKB010000576.1 GCA_030430975.1 Polyangia bacterium | reverse complement strand
CGGCAGGTCTCTACCTGGCCGCCCTTTCGGTGCGGGACCGGGACGAGCGTTCCGTTCCACCCGACCTGGCCAACGTGGGAAGTGCGCTGGGCGAATTCCTTCTGCCCGAGGTGCTCGGGCAGATGAGCGAAGACGATCAGAAGTTCCTGCTGGAGACCTCCATTCTGGCGCGACTGTCGCCGGAGATCTGTGATGCCGTGCTCGACCGGGAAGATTCCGCCTCGGTGCTGGTGCGAATCGCAAGGAGCAACCTGTTTCTGGTTCCCCTGGACCGCCGTCAAGGCGAGTTCCGCTACCACCATCTCTTCGGGCGGCTGCTCCGGTCGAGGCTCGACTTCCTTGAGCCGGCCGCCGCGCTTGTGACGAGCTCCACCGAGCGCCTCGACGTCGCAATACTGGGTCATCTCAGCTCCCGTGTGCGGATGCGCCACCGTGAACGTGCGCGGGTTACAGGTGTGCTCGGTTTCGCCCTTCTTCCCGTTAACCGTCACTTTGGTACCGGTCACCGTGATCTTGTCGCCAGCCTCGGCCGCAACGCGACCGATCACGATGCCGTTTTCGCCCGGTTCCGGGCACAGCACCAGATCACCGTACGCCGGCTTCGTGCCACGCCAGAGAAGCACCCAGTCGCCGGCAGCCAGCGAGGGCGCGATCGACGCCCCCAGAACCGGATCGCTTGGGACCTGCCACCAGCGGATCGCGGTCACGCGCAGCAATCCGACGATTACACCGAGGACGAGGAGCGTCCACAGCACGCCTTTGGCCAGCTTGCGCATCCCTGAACGGTAGCGCTCAGGCCGACGCTGGCCAAGCGTTACGGGGTATCAGGGCAGCCGCCGGGCGGTGGCAACTCAGCCGACGGCGTGCCGTCAGCGATCGCGCGAGCATTGGCAAACACGGAACGAAACGCGTCTAACCGCGTGAATTCGGTCCGGCCAACAGACGCCTCATCACCGTCCATCACGCTCGCGGAGATGACTCCGATCACCTCGTTGCCCTCATCGTTCATCGCGGGTCCGCCGGAGTCTCCCGGGCAGATCGCGGCATCCAGATTGAAACGTTCCGGGCGCACCCGCGACACGCCACCGCCGATTCGACGGCGACGCTTGACGCCCCGAGTCGTGGCGCACCGACCGAATCCTACTGGCAAGACGGCTTCGTTTAGCTTGGGCCCGGAGTTGAGTCGCGGCTTGACCGTAGCGACCCCGATCAGTCGCCGTTCCAACACCAGGATCGCGATATCGCCGACTCCTGCCCGATAGCCGCACGGGGGCGCGACCAGCGCACGGACGCCGACCTCACCCCAGGGTAGGTAGTCGCCACCGAGTTCGACTCGAATCGACTCGGCGTCGACGTCCTCGTTTTGGATGTCGCCGTACCGGTCGCGTTTTGCGACGCAGTGATGCGCCGTCAGCACCAGATCCTCGTCGATGAGCGCCCCAGTGCAGCTCGAGTTCCCCGATACGATGCGCACGACGAAGTCGTCTGCCATCGCCAACGCGATGGGTACGTCGGGCGCCTCTTCGCGGCCGTCCTCGGTATTCGCTGCTGGCGTTGGCAGTTGCGCAGGTGACTGAGTTGCTGGCCACAGCCCACAGCCCGCGACGGTCATCGCCGCGGTCAGGACCCCCGCCGCGGGCACCGCTGCGCCCCGGAAACCTGTGAGCCTCGCCAACATGCCCATAGTCTACCGCGAAGCGAGCCTCACTTGGCGCGTTACGCGTCGGTAAGCAGCGTGAGCCCGCACCGGGTCGAGCGGGCCGTCCTCGACGCCGTCGTCGACCAGCGCGTTCAACCACTGTGCCCGACGCCTGGCGGGCACGACCAAGCTACGTGGGCAACCGCTCTGCTCGCACATCACCAGCACGCGGAGCTGAACCGTTAGAGCCGGTCCCAACTGACCGAGTGAGGCCAGAGCGCGAGCGCGCGCATCGAGCAGGCTCGGCTGCCTTTCGGGAGCTCGATTGAGCACGGCCAACGCCAAACCGGGCTGACCGACGCGGACGTAGGCGTCCGCAAGGGCGTGCGCCGCACCGACATCCTGCGGGGCGCGAGCAGCAGCCTCTTCGAGCTCACCGATCTGCGTGTTCGGCGGAGCAACAGCGACGGGCGCTGCCGGCGTCGTTCGCGTCATGCCAAGCACGCTCAGAGCTGCCGCGATCATCGCAGCGCTCAGCCACTGGTATTCTGTATAGTATTGCATCCGTTACCCACTACCCAAACGAAGCAACGACAACCGCGAACGCGAGAAGTTCCGACCCATCAGCATTAAACGTCTTGGGTCGAAATTCGATTTCTCTTTTTTTATTTGGTTCGCGCGTTCAAGCGAACACCAGGTCATCGCGGTGAACGACCACCCAATCCCGTTCCCCATACCTTAACTGCAGATTATCACTGTCGTTTTTGGCTACCCGCGCCACTTCGGACGCGCCCATGCGGGTGAGACCGCGAGCGACCTCCTGACCATCGGGAGCCAGGAGCACCACCGAGTCGCCCACGACGAAATCTCCGCGCACGCCAGCGATGCCGATGGGGAGCAGACTGCTCCGCCCGGCGCGGACGGCCGTCGCCGCGCCGTCGTCCAGCAGCAGGGCCCCTCGCGGGCGTAACGTGTACGCGATCCAGTGCTGCCGCGCGCGCATCGCGTCGGTGGCGGCGGGCACGTACGTCCCCACGTCGTTTCCCGAGAGGACCTCGCTCAGGGGGGCGCGAGCGGCCGATGCGATAACGACGGACGCGCCGGCTCGGGCCGCTTTTCGGGCCGCGTCGACCTTGCTGCGGATTCCGCCGCTGCCGTGCGCCGATCCGCCGCTCAAGACGGGCACAGCGTCGGATGCACCTAGCTCCGACATGCGCTGGCCGCCTTCGTTCATCACGCCGTCGACATCGGTGAGCAGGACGAGCAGTTCGGCGCTGACGAGGGGTGCCACCATCGCCGCGAGCTGATCGTTGTCGCCAAAGGCGATTTCCTCGGTCGCGACGGTATCGTTCTCGTTAGCGATCGGCACCGCACCCGCCTCCATCAGCGAGGCGAGCGCGCCTCGCGCGTTGTTCAACCGACTTCGATCCGCCAAGTCAGCATGGGTCAGCAGGACCTGACCGCAAACACAGCCGTGATTCTGAAATGCCTCGTCGTAACGCCGCATCAGCACGCTTTGCCCAGCGGCGGCCGCCGCCTGGAGTCTGCTCATCTCCTTGGGTCGCTGGTCGTAACCCAGACGCTCGGCACCGATCGCGATGGCTCCGCTCGAGACGATCACGAACCGATGACTCGAGTGTTCGCTGATGACTTCGGCTAACCGCCCCGGAAGCGCTACGTCGGCGCGCAGCGCGCTCGAGCCGATCTTGATCACGACCCGACGGGCTTGGCTGACGGCTCCGCGTTCGGACATCCCAGCCCCTGAGTCTCACAGATCCTGGACGGCGTGAAGCTCGTCCGCGCTCGGCGCAACGACCGGTACGACCTGCGAAACAACGGCGGCGCAGCGATCGGCATCGACGAGCAGGTCGCGAACCGACACGCCCGCTGGAACCTCGATCACGCCGTCGAGCAGCGCGCTCTCCGACCCGCTTCCGTGCACGACCACCCCGCGTGCCACCCATAGTTCGTGTAGCGGTGGCCAGCCGGCCTCAACGACCACGCGGTACCGCGGGCCACTTCCGAATACCGCGTCGGGCGACCCGTGAAGCGTCAGGCGACCGCCCTCCAACACGATCAGTTCCTCGCAGCGTTCTACGTCGTCCCGCAGCGCCCCAGCGCTGGGGATGCCCTCCGCACTGAGCAGGACCGAGCGGTCGGCTATCGTCTCTGCCACGATCGGAGCCAAACGATCGCGAGAGACTTCATCGAACCCGGCGAGAATGTCGTCGACCAGAACGACGCTGGGGTCCGTTGTCAGCACGCCGGCGCACAGCACCTGAATGCGCTGCGCGGCGTTTAGATGGTGCATCTTGGCAGTGGCCAGCGGCGTCGCCTCGAGCCTCGCCAACACCTCGAGGGCGCGGCGCTGGGCGTCACGCTGCGTCGCACCGGTGAGCGCGCAGCTCAGCGTCAGCCAGCGCGCAACGGTCCATCCGCGCGGTACCGGCATCGCCTGAAATAGCAGCGCCAGTCGACCCGTTTGCAGCGCGTCGAGCGCTGGCTGGCCAGCGACAACGATGCGACCGGCAACCAGCTCAGCCCGGCCGAGCAAGTAGCGATGAAACGCATGCCAGTCGCCTATCAGCGCGACACGGTTCGCCGCGGTGCGGAAGGAAAGCTCATCGGTTACGACGATCGAATCGATGGCGATCGAGGCCGCTTGGAATTCCAAGACGGTCAAGGCTTGACCACGGTCATCTCCAGTCGAGCCAACGGGCGATCGCCTGGATGCACCAGGAAGGGGCCGAGCGCGCGCACCAGCCGCACGATCTGGGGCGGCACCGGCAGGCTCGCGTCCACCTTGATGCCTTCGATGCCCAGTAGCTTCCCGACCAGAGATGTCTTGATGACTGGTAGCTCCACAATCGGAGCATCATCGGGTAGCCCGGCTTTTTTCTGCGCATACTCCAGCGCTTGTCGAAAACCTCCGATGGTATCGACTAGGCCCCGCTTCTGCGCCTGCTCGCCCGTCCACACTCGGCCTTGCGCCACCTTATCGACCGCCGACTTCTTCATCTTACGGCCGGCGGCGACCCGCGACAGAAACGTATCGTAGAACTGGCCCACTTTGCGCTGAAGCTCCTTTTTTTCTGCGCG
>JAUIKB010000575.1 GCA_030430975.1 Polyangia bacterium | reverse complement strand
CAGGCTTGAGCCGCGATGGTTACGCGGATCTCGTCGTCGATGACCTGTCCGCCCGCACCCTCGAAGGTCTTTTCGTCGATGAAAATCTTGATGAGATCTTCAAGCTCGGCGCGGGTATCATCAGGGAGCCGCGAATACAGTGGAACGTTGCGACGCAGAATCGCCGGCCACTCCGGTGGCATGGGTAGCTTTGCGGCCTGCTCACGGCGTCGCTTCTTGAAAAAACCAAGCACCATCGCGGCGTCATAGCGCGCTATGCGGGGCTCGCCAATCGACGTCGGGGCCCAGCGCGCACCAGCAGTAGCCCGATGACGCCCGCCACGACCAGCATGTCGGCCACGTTGAAGGTGGGCCAGCGCCCCAGGACCGGTAGGTTTACCGACACGAAGTCGACGACGCCGACGCGCTCCGAATCGCCGACCGGGGCCAAACGGTTGACGCCGTTGCCGATGGCGCCACCGGCGATAGCCGACCAGCACAGCACTTCGAGCCGGGATATCGGGCGCGCGAGCATCACGTGGACGAACACAGCCGCGACGACGACGAGCGCAAACATGCCGAGCACCAGCCGTGATCGCCCGCGTCGCGAATGAAGCTAAACGCGGTGCCCTTGTTGTAGGCGAGCGAGAGCTCGAGCCACGGGGAAGCGACGGGCACCGGCGCGCCACCGGCCGGTAGGGACGCCTGAGCCCAGTACTTGGTGGAGAGGTCGCATCCGCTGCAGGCGGCACTGAAGAAGAGGAAGGCGCTGACCCGCCCGAGCCGGGAGTTCCACATGCAGATGCAACCGGCTGCCGGTGTGGTCCATTCCCGGCCCGCCTCGGATATCATCGACCCGTGTCCCGACCACGCTTTCATCTAGCGTTTCCCGTCCGCTCACTGGCGGCGACTCGCGCGTTTTACGTGGACCTGTTGGGCGCGCGGGTGGGGCGTTCGGCGGATCGCTGGATCGACTTCGACTTCTTCGGACATCAGCTCAGCGCGCACTTGGCGGACGACATGGCCGCTGTGCCGACGAACGTCGTCGACGACGAGGCCGTGCCGGCGAGCCACTTCGGCGTGATCGTGCCGTGGGCTGACTGGGAAGCGCTGCGCGATCGGCTCCTCGATCAAGACGTGGAGTTTTTGATTCGGCCGCAGATACGCTTCGAAGGCCAAGCGGGCGAACAGGCCACGCTGTTCATCGTGGACCCGTCGGGCAACGCGCTAGAGTTCAAGGCGTTTCGAGACGACGGTGAGATCTTTCGGCGTAACCCCTGACGTCAGCGGTGCTGCCGATCTGTCTCATGCATGAGACAACTTGCGTGATGTGCGTTGTCTCATGATGAGACAACCGGGACGGAGCCTCGAACCCGCGGGTGTCTCACGCGTGAGACACTGGACAGGCTACAGGTCCCAGAACTCTTCCAGCGTTTTAGCGGCGAGGCTCGGGTTCTGGCACATCCACCAGTGTCCGACGCCCGGCAGGCGGGCCACCGTCGCGCCGACCTCTGTTGCCAGCTGCATCGTCAGTCGCTCGTCGCCCACGAACGGATCGTCCTGCGCGACAATGGCCAGACCCGGCGCCGCCCTGGCCCGCGGCAGGTCCGCGCGGCGCGTCGGCCCTGGGGTGAGCGCGCCGCGATACAGAGCCAGTACACACCGCCCCATCTCTGTGTCGAGCGCGCCCGCCACGTCGGATGCCACGTCCGGCGGCAAGCCCATCGATTCGTACATGGGCGCCATCATGCTAGGTGACGCTGCGATCATTTGTTCAATGTGCGCTTCGCCAGCGCCTTCGGTTTGCCAGATGCGCGCGGTGTCGTGCCAAACGTAGTCGGGATGCGAGATGCCGAGCACGTCGACACACCAGGTGCGAACCAGCTCGGGCCGCGCGACGACGGCTGCCAGCACGTGCCCGCCGCCCCAGTCGTGTCCCACGAGATCGATCGGTTCGTCGATCGCGGTGAGCTGCTCGATCAGCCAGTCTCGGTATTCAACGCGCGTCGCGCTCCAGTCTGACGGCGTTGGCGCTCCGAAGCCGGGAGGAGACAGCAGCGTGATGTCTGTGCGTTCGAGCGCGTCGACAAGGGGACGCCAAACAGCGTCGCATTCCGGGTTTCCGTGCACGAATACGGCGGGCATTCGGGGAGCCTAGCCGACATCGTCGTATCCGTCTCAGGCGTCGGCGGCGGCTGCTCCGGCATCAGCCCTCGGGGGCAGCGGTACCAGCACCGAGGTGCGCGCCTTATAGCGGCGATACGCAGCGTCATCGCCGTAGCGTTGATCGGCGCGCTTTTCGAGCAGCGGGATGCCGCTGATGCGTGTCAAGAGCACGGTGACGAACAGCGGGGACACCCAGCCGAGCCAGCCCCACCCGGCCATACTGGCGGTTGCGATGATCGCGATGCCGCTCCACAGCACGATTTCGCCAAAGTAATTTGGGTGGCGAGACCAAGCCCATAGACCGCTGTCGATGAATTGGTTCGGGTGGTCGCGTCTGAATGCGCTTTTCTGGCGGTCCGCGACGACCTCGACCGTGAACCCGAGCAGCCACACCGCAGCACCGATAACGACCAGAGGCGATAGCGACCCGCTCGATTTCGTGGTGGTTACCACCAGCGCCGCTGCCAGCGTGAGCGAGACCCACAGTCCCTGGAGCGTCCAAGCGACGAAGAATCGCGGTGCGCTCTGCTTGATCTTGTCGAAGCGGCCGTCCTTGCCGTCCTTGTGGATGCGCTTGAACAGGAACAGGCCCAAGCGCGCCGCCCAAATCGTGACCAGGGTAGCGACCGCGAGCGCGGTCACGGACCGCGCGCCGCTGAGCAGTATCGATAGCCAGATGACCGTCATGTACGTGGCGCTGCCCGTCAGGTCGTAGAACTTCTCGGTACGGCGAAGGTAGGCCGGCACGAAGGCGATCCACTGAACCCCGAAGGCGACTGCTACGCAGACGAGCGCCGTCGGGACCGCCGCGACGTAGGTACCCGCTACGGCGTTCGCGATCGCAGCGGCGATCGAGACGCACAAGAGCCCTGGCAACAGCGCAGGTCGCCAACTCATGATTGGAGTATGTGGCCGACTCATGGATGCGCCAGCCGCGCGCTGTTTTCCACACAGGTGGCTCGTGGCCGGCGTGGGGAAGGGCGCGCACCAGGGACCCCGACATCGGCTGGTTCGTGAGCGCCGGACCGTCCGCGGACGAAGGTTCTCCGCGGCCGACCGGCCGGTGCGGATCCGTCCCAAATTCGGTGCGAATCGTGATAGTCAGCTGGCTTGCCGCACGCCGGCCAGTACCGAGAAGAGCCGAAAAATGAGGAACAAGCCGACCATCATCTACACCCACACCGATGAGGCGCCCCTCCTCGCGACGTATTCTTTCCTCCCGATCATCCAGGGCTTCACGACCCCCGCGGGCGTGACGGTCGAAACGCGCGACATTTCGCTCGCGGGACGGATCCTAGCGAACTTTCCGGAGAAGCTGACCCCGGAGCAGAAGGTGTCGGACGCCCTTGCCGAACTGGGTAAAATGACCCAGTCGCCTGAGGCCAACATTATCAAGCTGCCGAACATCAGCGCTTCAGTACCGCAGATGAACGCATGCATCGCCGAGCTACAGGCGAAGGGTTACGCGATTCCGGACTACCCCGAGGACCCGCAGACCGACGAAGAGCGCAGTGCGCAGGCGCGTTACGACAAGATCAAAGGTAGCGCTGTGAACCCGGTGCTGCGCGAGGGAAACTCGGATCGCCGTGCCCCCAAGGCGGTGAAGCAGTACGCGCGCACGAATCCTCACTCGATGGGGAAGTGGGCTTCTGACTCGAAGTCTCACGTGGCGACGATGTCCAGCGGTGACTTCCGTTCGAATGAGCGGTCGGTCACCGTCGAAGCAGCCACGACGGTCAAGATCGAGCACGTCGCCGCGGACGGTACCGCAACGACGCTGAAGGACGGCCTGGCCCTCGAGGCTGGCGAGATCATCGACGCCACCGTGATGAGCAAGTCGGCGTTGCTCAGCTTCCTGAACGAGCAGGTGCAGGACGCGAAACGAAAGGGCGTGTTGTTTTCGCTGCACATGAAAGCGACGATGATGAAGGTCTCCGACCCGATCATCTTCGGTCACGCCGTCCGCGTGTTCTACAAGGACGTATTCGACAAGCACGGCGAGACGCTGGAAAAGCTCGGCGTCGATGTGAACAACGGCCTGGGTGATCTACTCGGCAAGATCGCGGAGCTGCCCGATGAGGAGCGGGCCGGTATCGAAGCCGACATCGATGCGGCGTACGCGAACGGACCGGCGCTCGCGATGGTCAACTCGGACAAGGGGATCACCAACCTGCACGTGCCGAGCGACGTCATCATCGACGCCTCCATGCCCGCGATGATCCGCACCTCGGGCTGCATGTGGAACGCCAAGGGCGACACTCAGGACACCAAGGCGGTGATCCCGGACAGCAGCTATGCCGGCGTCTACGAAGAAGTCATCGAGTTCTGCAAGAAGCACGGCGCGTTCGATCCGACCACGATGGGCAGCGTGTCGAACGTCGGACTGATGGCAAAAAAGGCCGAGGAGTACGGTTCGCATGACAAGACGTTCGAGCTGTCCGCGGCCGGCAAGGTGCGGGTGGTCGATGCCGGCGGTGCCACGCTGCTCGAGCACAGCGTCGAAGCCGGCGATATCTGGCGAATGTGTCAGGTCAAGGACGAACCGGTTCGCGATTGGGTGAAGCTCGCGGTGTCCAGGGCGCGCGCAACCGGCG
>JAUIKB010000574.1 GCA_030430975.1 Polyangia bacterium | reverse complement strand
TGCCCTCGCAGTTCGGCGCCGTCCCGGACGGATTCGACGAGTGGTTCGATCGGGCGACGGCAAGAGATCTAGACCGGCGCTTCGCCACGGCGCGCGACGCCGCACACGCTCTGCAAGAGATCTGCGACCCCTCGTACACCGAAGGGCGCGCCAGCCTTGAAGACTCCTACACGCCTGCAAGCACACGCCATTCGATCAGCTCAGCTCCACCCCCGACCAGCGATCCGGCAACCGCGCCGACGAAGCTCGGAGGTTCTCCGGTGTCAAACACGATGGGCGCGAGTGTCGTGCCCACACCGACAACGCCAAAGCGATCGAAAGCGACCTGGATAGGAGGCGGAATCGCCGCGGCGGCGGTCGTGGTGGGTGGCATCGTCTGGGCGAACCGAACGCCTCCACCCGCTCCGACCGCAGAAAGCCGCGTGGCTACTGACTCGGCAACGGTCGCCACCCAAGCACCGATCGTCGAACCGATCGTCGAGCCCCTACCGCCGACCTCAGCGGCACCCTCAGCGTCGGCGAGCGCAAAACCGGCCGGGCGCCCGACGTCTTCTAGCGGGAAAAGGCCCGCCACCGCACGCCGACCCGCTCGACGAACGGCACCGAAGACGCCAGCCGAACCGCCAAAGCCGCCGCCCGTCGATCTCGGTCTCTAGCGCCTCCGACCTAGTACGCAGACGCAGCAAACGGACTATAGTGTCCGTCGCTTCCGATGCTCCGCCTTCGACCGTACGTGAACACTGTTGCGGTTGCGGTCGCCCTGGCGATCGGAACAGCGTCCAGTTCGGCTTACGCGATTGACGATGCGTCACGCGCCGCTGCTCGCGCGCTGGGCTACGAGGGGGTGAAAGCGTTCCAAGCTGCTGACTACAAGAAGGCAAGCGACCGCCTGGAGCGCGCGTACGCCGCGCTCAAAGCACCGTCGCTCGGCCTCTGGTCGGCGCGCGCTCTGGAGAAGCTGGGCCGCTTGGTCGAAGCCTCGGAGCGACTGCTCGAGGCGACCCGCTTGCCCGTCGACAGCGGCGGCAACCTGCGGGTCCAGCGCGAGGCCCAAGTCGAGGCGGAAGCCATGCGCACCGCCCTAGTCCCGCGCATTCCGACCGTCACCATAGCGATCGAGGGCGCGCCACGGGACAAGGTGAAACTGACCATCGGCGGCGCCGACATCCCCAGCTCCCTGATCGGGACGGCACTCCCCGTCGATCCGGGCGACGTAGAGATCACCGGCACGGTCGGCGACCAAACGCAAACGCAAACCGTTTCTCTTAAGGAAAAACAGAGCACTACCGTAACCCTCAAGTTCGAGCCGGTCGAACAGCCGAAACCCGAACCCGAACCCGAACCCGAACCCGAACCCGAACCCGAACCGGTCGGTGCGCCGGCACCCGTACCCCAACCGGGGTCTCGGCCGACCACGACGGACGAGTCTTCGGCGTCGAACTGGCAACCCTACGTCGGCTGGGGGCTCGTAGGCGTCGGGGGGGCCGCGCTCTTGGTCGGCGGCATCGCCGGGGGTTTGGCGCTCAGCAAGAACGGTGACCTCGACTGTACTGACGGGGTGTGTCCTCGGGGCACCGATCCGAGTGCGATCGACAGTCACAACTCACTGCTCCCGATCGCTTCCCTCGGCCTGATCGGCGGGGGTGTACTCGCCGCTGCCGGGTTCGCGGTGTTACTGACTGCACCGACCTCGTCGTCGACGCCCATCACGGCGTTCGTCGGATTCAGCTCCGCCGGCGTGCGAGGCACGTTTTAGATGTCCGGGCTGCGGCTCCGGCTGTCGGTCGCTGTGGTGCTCGGCGCGCTGACCACCCAATGCGTCCTCGACGAGCTGCGACTCGCTGAGGACGGCGGGGGCGGCAGCGGCGGATCAGCTGCGTCGGGCGGCATCGCAGGCTCCAGCTCAATGGGCGGAACCAGTGGGACTGGCGCAAGCGGTGGATCGTCGGGCTCGGTCAGCGGCGGCAGCAGCGCGGGAGCGAGCGGAGGGGCGAGCGGTGGCTCCGACGCTGCGGGCGGAGCCGGTGGGAGTTCCGGCTTCGGAGGCGATGCCGAAGCCGACGCGCCGCCCTGTGATTCTGACGCGGCACCGGACGGCGGCGCGTGCACGCCGCGACTCCAAGACTTGACGGCCTCCCGGCTGACGGTCGCGCCCAACTTCGATCCCGCGACGCAAGCCTACACAGTCACGACCGCTATCTGGCGCCGCTCGATCGCCGTCACGGCCACGGCTGACAGCGGCGACTCGATCACCATCGATGGTCAATCAGCAACGTCCGGCACCCCGATCATCGTTCCGCTCCCTGCCCTGACGACGATGATCGACGTGGTGGTTACCCGGGCGAACATTTCGAATAGCTACACGCTCTCGGTGACGCGGGGTGCACCACTCGAGAGACTACTCACGGACTCGCAAGCGGACGTCGACGACCAGTTCGGCATTTCGGTGGCCCTGAGCGACGACGGCAACACGCTCGCGATCGGCGCGCCAGAAGAAGACTCGGACAGCGACGGGCCCCAGGCCGAGCGTAACCAGTCCGGTGCCAACGAGGGGGCTGCGTTTGTATTCGTACGCTCCGGCTCGAACTGGATCGAGCAGTCCTTCATCAAGGCCGAACGCTCGGACGGCAACGACTTCTTCGGGACTGCGGTGGCCTTAAGCGCCGACGGCAACACGCTGGCTGTCTCGACCAGAGACGACGATCAAGTCGCCGGCAACTCGGGCGCCGTGGACATCTTCCTCCGCTTCAGCGCGCTGTGGGTGTACTCAACGACCCTGAAGGCCTCCAACCCTGGCAACAACGATCGATTCGGGAGTTCGATCTCGTTGAGCGATGACGGCCTGAAGCTGGCAGTCGGCGCCCCTGAAGAAGACTCGGCCGATGCGCTGTCCCAAGGCAACAACTCCGCAGCGAACTCGGGTGCCGTGTACACGTTCCTGCGATCCGCACCTGGTTGGAGCCAAACGGGTTACCTGAAGGCATCGAACATCGGGGCAGGCGACGAGTTCGGGACTTCCGTGGCGTGGAGCGGCGACGGGACCCGACTCATCGTTGGCGCGAGCTTCGAAGACTCCGCTTCGACCGGCGTCGACTCGACTCCGGATGAAGCGGCCACGGATAACGGCGCGGCGTATGTGTTCGAAGACGGCGGGTCCGGCTTCGCGCAAACCGCCTATCTCAAACCCACCGGCCCGGCGCTGGGCGGTGAGTTCGGCTCATCGGTGGCCATCGACTTGGACGGTGACACCATCGCGGTCGGCGCTAAGCGCCGCGCCAACGAGGAGGGCGCGGTGTTCGTTTTCTCCCGCGCCGGGTCCACCTGGTCCCAGCAGCAGCTGCTGACAGCGGCCGAACCCGGGACCGACGATAAATTCGGGCAGTCTGTGTCCCTCAGCAACGACGGAAATATCCTGGCGGTTAGCGCCGACGAAGAGGAGACGAGCGCGGGTGGCCTCAATCCCACGCACAACAACGTCTTGAGCAAAGCCGGCGCGGCGTACGTCCTGCAGCGGACGGGCACGACGTGGGCGCAGGTCGCGTTCCTCAAACCGATCGCTCCTGTCCCCGAAGAACGGTTCGGCGCAGCTGTGGCGTTGTGCGGTGACGGGTCGACGCTGGTCGTCGGTGTCGAACTCGGAAATTCAATGCGCGGTTCGGTATACGTCTACGACTGACCATCACCGGCTGTACGTCAGACCGACTCGCCCGCTGCGACGTTCCCGTCTGCTCCGGGCATGTTTGTTCGAGGACCCGATCGCAACGCGATCGAGTTCTATCAGCACGGATGACGCAGCACGCTCGCCGCATAGCGCTAGGTCAAGAGTGTGCTAGACGGTCGCCATGCCCGCCCCAGCCTGGCTTAGACGGCAGCTCTCCGGTCCGCAGGGAGTGCTGGCCCGACCGATGGCTCACTTGCTGAACCGCCTGAACGGCGCCGACTATCAGCGTGCGCTTAAGCGCCTGGACGCGCGAGCCGGCGAGACCGTGCTGGAGCTCGGGTTTGGCGGCGGCATCGGTGTGCGCGCCTTGTTGAAAGCGGGCGTGCGGGTAATCGCATCGGAGCCGGCGGTCGACATGCGGAGTCGGGCGCACCGACGCTTTAGCCGAGCGCTGGCGACGGGTCAGCTCGAAGTGTGGCCACACGCGGCCGAACAGCTGCCGCAGCGCGACGTCGACCGGGCCTTGTCCATGAACACGGTGTACTTCTGGGACGATATCGATACCGGCTTCGCCAACCTGCGCCGGATGGTCACGCGACGGGTCGTCCTTGGAATCGCTCACCCTCAGCACCTGCAAGAGGTCGGGTTCGCGGCGCACGGATTCCGTACGGAATCGATCGACTGGTATGCCGGGCGCTTGGACAGTGCGGGATTCCGCACCCGCATCGAGCCGGCCCCGAGTCCGAATTCGGCTGGTCTGCTGATCGGCGAGCCTCATGACCTGTAGCGCCAGCTCAACTCGGGGAGGAACAGCGTCGCTGCACGTATGAAGCGCATGCTCTCCCGCCTCAGCGCCATCGGACTCCTGCTCACCTGCACCGGATGTAGCAACAGCGCACCCGAGCCAACCGTGGTCGGCGCCACCGCGCAGGAGCTGACCGTCTCGTCAGCGATAGCGGTGGACTCCAGCATCGAGGGTCCAGCTACCGGGGACTTCTCGACGCCACAGGTGGCATCTGGTGCCGGCACGCATTTCACTGTGTGGCTGGATCAGGATCGCTCGATTGTCGTCGGTGCGCGC
>JAUIKB010000573.1 GCA_030430975.1 Polyangia bacterium | reverse complement strand
TCGACCACGGCTCGACCGGTATACCCCGTCGCGCCGGCGACGAAACAGGTCGTCACGCCGACCGAGCTTGCTCGGAGCCGACGCCGCAGGCAGTGGCGACTCCATCGCGGTAGCGCAGCCACGCCGCGAGAGTCTGGTTCATGGCGTCGACGACCCCGGGGCGCTGAGCCGCATCGACATGATCGAGTACCGCACGCCAAGCAGCCTGTCGGTGGTCGCCCTCGACGGCGCGGTGAGCGCGCGTGAGCGCAAGAGCCTTTAGCGGCAGGCCGTAGTGTTTCACCAGTGGATGCTCTTCGAGGGGCGGCGCGGGTCGCTTGGGCGCGGACGCATCGAGTTCGCCGCGGTCGAATCGAGTGCCCTCGATGAACAGCGTGGTAACCGCGGCCGCGGTCTCCCAGCCGGCCGACTTAGTGAAATCGTCCAGCACGGCACGATAGGCGGCAGCCTCCGGAAGCAAGGGCACAGTGCCGAACCGCTCCAAGTCCATGCCGAGTCCGCGCGGATACTCCAAGAAGAGTTCTGGGTGCGGACGCCCTGCCGCAATGCCGCCTGTTTCCTCTTCGTAAACGTTTTCGATCAGCTCGCGCCGCACCTCGGCGATCGGACACTGAACGTACGCCCGCGCAACGAGCACCGGAAAATCCCTGACGTACGTTTCGTACTCCTGTTCGAGGTGGATGTGCAGCCGATCAGCCGGCACGGCACCGGACGAAAACGCGCTCCACGCCGGGTGGGTCTTGCGCTCCATGACGTCGAGCAGTGCTTCGCGAAACTCTGACCGGTCCATCCACGTTGGTCTACCAACGACATCGAAACTCGGCCAAGAATCGCCCATTATGACAAATTTGTCAGTGAACAGAACGATTTGCGCGGCACAACTCACCCAGCACGTCAGGAACTAGCCCGGCCGCCGAACCGCAGCGCTCAGTGCGGCGGAAGACCGCAGGTTCCACACCAGAAGAAAGCCGCCCTGGGGTGCGAGGGCAGCGATTGAGGACTACAATTCATGTAACGCATTCACTTAGCGTGCATCGGACCCCGAGCCGAAAGTGAATCGCTGGCTTGTAAAGCAAGTCTAATAACCGGGCTGTCCGTTATCTAATTAGAAGGAGACCAGCAGCAACCTCATGCGAATGTTTGGATTTGTCGGCAACCGAGCAGACTTGGCGGGCAACGTACTGGCAGCCACGCCAGAACTCCTGACCGTCGAGCGCAATAACGAGCCTGTCGGCTGGGGCGTCGGCTTCTACCAAGCGGCCGAGGTGTTGCTGCGACGTCGACCTCTGGACGACCGTCCGGTGATCGACCTGACGGAAGTCACGCGGTCGGTTAAGACGAACGCCCTGATCGCCCATGTTCGCACGCCCACGGTTGGTAAGCTGCGCACCGAAAACACGCACCCGTTTCGGTATCGACACTGGATGTTCGCGCAGACCAGCACCATCGGCGCATTTCAGCACGTAAGAAGTCGGTTGCTCGAGTCACTGCCTGAATTTCTGCGCAAGAACGTGCGCGGCGACACTGACGCCGAATGCCTCTTCTTCTTGGTGCTGTCGTTTCTCCACGACGCCGGTCAGCTGGACGCTGAAGCACCTCCGTCCGCGGTGCGGTCAGCGCTGAAGTCAGCGATCGCCTTGGCGGACCGGATGTCGCAAGAAGAAGGCGCGGAGCAGCTCGGCGGCGACCTAACCATCACCAACGGGGATTTCCTCATCACTGCGCACTTGGGTGGCATCACGGCGCTGAGGGTGCTGCGGGGCAAGGCGGAGCTGGAAGGACTTCTAGGTGCGGACTCCGCACGGCCGTCTCGCAGAAGCGACCTCGAGACCGCGCAATTCTGCCTAATCGCATCCAACCTGTCGGCCGTCCCTGCCTCGTTCACGCAAGTTGAAGCAGGTACGCTGGTTACGTTGACACCCAGCGGCGACCCGGAATTCGAGTTGCTCCAGCCGTAGCGCCGGCCTGGAGCCCGGGCGGCGCGTTGACCCAAGGGCGCACACGCGGCTATGACGGTGGTGATGCGTGGTGGCGCGATTATCAGTGCTTGCCTTGCGCTCTCGGCTGTCGCGGGGTGTGAGCGACGCGTCGTGCCGATGCGATTCCCCACCCAGTCCTCGTTTTCGGATGACGAACCGCGACGTCCGGCTGGTGTTGCGAGCGATCCCGCGCTGAAACTGCCCGCCGAGGCCGACATGGGCTCCACGGAAGCTAACCTGGTTGTCCTCAAGGCGCCGCCGGACACCGAGAGCGCGCGTGCGGTGGTGCGCGAGTTCATGAAGAGTACCGTTTCCGAATCCGCGAGTCGCCTCGCCGAGCTGCTCGATCAGTCCGCCATCGTGCGTTCGAGATCATCGGGGCGACGAGAAAACGCTCGATCGTTTTGGAATACTCGCATCACGACGCTGAACTACGGCGACCTGGCTGGGCAATTGCTCTATCGAGACTCCGAAATGGAGACGTATCGTCGTGAAGACCTGAGCGGGCGCCGCTCCGTTCCAGTTTACCCACAAGCCGACGAGATCGTCGTTCGAGTGAAGATACTGACGCCAAAGAATGGCAAAGTTCGCCTATTCGGTGACGAACTGGTCTTTCGGCTGAAGCCAACCGAAACCGGATATCTGATCCGAGAAATCGTCGAGGACTTTCAACTAAAGTAAGGTGAAGCGAGCCAAGTGAGGACGAGGTGAACCCGACCCAGACCTGTGAGTGCGGCACCCTGATCAGCTCACATCAAGGCCGCTGTCCAACGTGCGGCGCCGACTGGGGCGCACTGGCGCCGCTGCGCCCGTCATCACAGCCGGCTCCCCCACCCCAGCTGGCACCGAACGTCGCCGCGCGGAGAGCACGAGAACGCAGTCGCCTGCCGATCGTCGTCGCCGTGGTGGCCGCAGTAGTCCTTGTCAGCGTGGCCGTGACGCTCTGGGCGGCGTTGCGTCGCTCCGACGAAGCGCCTCCCGAAGCGGCTCCGTCTGCGACCGTCGCTCCGGTCGCGTCAACCGCACCGGATGACTCAGGTCCGATGGCGCTCGCCAGTCTGTCGGCGGTCGCGCCGGACGGATTCGTCGGACGCGCCACGAAGCTCGCTCTGGCGTGGTCCCCAGAGGCACAGCTCGTAGCGATCGACGCAACGGGTCTGCGCGCGGGCGTTGTCGACGCGCGCAACGGAGGCACCGTGCGCGTCAGCTTTGGCAAACCCGCTGGCAGCAAGCTCGGACCAGGTGCCTGGATGGGAGCGGAACAGTTCGCCGTCAGCGTGACCAAGCAGGGCTCGGTGGCTCAGAAGGAGCAGGCGCAAAGGGCCGTCGCCGTCGGCGCCGCACCGATGTGCACGGCGGCCCAGGCGCACAAGGCGGCCATCGCCTCCGGGGTACCGGCGAAGCTGGCCGTCGACATGAGCTTCCGATTTAGCCGCCAGCATGGAAAGGCCGTCTGGACCGTGTCGGTACGCCAGAAGCCGAAGTTGAGTCGGACGCTGGACGCGCGCAGCTGCGCCGTCATCGTCCGCTAGCGCTCGCTCGTCACATGCCCGCAATAATGCGGAAGGACTCGCCGTCACGAACGATCTCGAGGCGATTGTCTGCGACTTTGCGTTGCCAGGTGTCGCCCTCTTTTGTCGGGACTTTGAAGCTCGCGCTGTAGGTAAAATCGACGTAGATAACGTTCTTGCGCCCGGCACCTACGTCGCGATAGCGAATCTCGTAGCGAATCGCGCGCGTCTTGGCGAACTGCTCGCCTAGGTAGGCTTTGAGTCCCGCGTAGTCCAGATCATCGCTCGAATCGATGTTGCCGCCGTCTTCGTAATACGACGGGTGGGCAAGCTTGAGCAGTAGCGGGATGTTGCGACGCTCGACCGCTCGACGGTACTGCTCGCAGAAATCGATCACCGCGCGATTGGAATCCGTATCCTCCACATCGGTGTTCGGGATGTAGCGGGTCGTGCAACCGCTCAGGCCGGTGCCTAGACAGAGCAACAGAACGATTCGCGTATTCATGGAGCCACGGTAGGAACGCTCGACGACGAGCGCTGTATTCCGGCGCACCCTGCCATTAGCGCCCCTCAATCCGCAACCGGAACGCTCATCGGCGCTAAATGTTCAAGCATTTCAGGCGGTTGAAACATCTATCCCGCTAGCCGGCTGCGCGGGTGACCGCATCGATGACGTCAGCGTCCGTGACGCTATCGGCTTCAGCTCGGTAGCTCAAAACAACACGGTGACGCAGCGCAGCGCGACACAGTTTTCGGACGTCGCTGACATCTGCGGCGGCCTCACCCTGCAGCATCGCGTGCGCTTTGGCGGCTAGGACCAACGCCTGACTACCGCGGGGCCCGGCACCGAACCGGACGTACTGAGTCACTTCCTTCGGTGCGTCAGCGGTGCTCGGGCGTGATAGTCGCGCCAACCGCACGGCAAGATCCACGGCTTCTTCGGTGATGGGAATGCGCGGCACCAGCGCGCCAAGCGCTTGGATTTCCGCAACGCTCACAACCTGCTCGATGCCGATCGCGGCGCCGGACGTCGTTCTGCGCGCGATCTCTCGCTCCTCGTCCTCAGACGGATAGCCGACGTGGATCTCGAGTAGGAATCGGTCGAGCTGAGCTTCGGGGAGTGGGTACGTCCCCTCCTGCTCGATCGGGTTCTGAGTGGCGAACACCTGAAACGGATCGGGCAACGAGTGGGTAACTCCGCCCACGGTGACTCGACGTTCCTGCATCGCCTGCAGCAGGGCCGCCTGGGTCTTGGGAGGAG
>JAUIKB010000572.1 GCA_030430975.1 Polyangia bacterium | reverse complement strand
GAGCGAGCCGGCGCACCCATTGCGCCGCAGGGGGCGGCACCCCGAACGCGCGCAGCATCCACCGGCCGTACTGGCCGCCGTCTTGATGGCCGCGTTTGGCTAGGCGTTGGAGGCCCTTTTTGGCCGTGTCCAGATCGAGCCCCGCCGAGTCCGCGGGTGGCATGCGATGGATGAGCTGATCGGCCAGCGCCGTCCAGCCGCCGACGTCGACCACGAAGTGCTGCACGTAGCGCTGCCAGTCGAGCCCTTCGGCACCGACTCGGGCCTCATGTCCCAGATCGTGTCCTTCCGTCATGCGATCAGCTGTGGCTTTCTAAGGTCATGACTTACGTAATGGTAGACATCGAATCGGATGGCCCGATTCCGGGAGACTACTCGATGGTGTGTTTCGGCGCGGTCATCGTGGAGCCAGAACTCAAACGCACGTTTTACGGCCAGCTGCGCCCCATCTCGGAGCGGTTTGTACCCGAAGCGCTCGCCGTGAGCGGTTTCTCGCGGGACGAGACGGAGCGATTTGAAGAGCCGCAAGCCGTGATGCAGCGCTTTGCGGATTGGCTGAACGCCGAGTGCGGCAATCGCCGGCTCTTCATCTCCGACAACAACGGCTTCGATTGGCAGTTCATCAATTGGTACTTCCACCACTTCATGGGCAAGAACCCGTTCGGCTTCAGCTCGTCGAACCTCGGCTCCCTTTACAAAGGATTGGTCAAGGACACGTTCAGGACGTTCAAACACCTACGCAAGACCAAGCACACCCATCACCCGGTCGATGACGCGCGGGGCAACGCCGAGGCGCTGCTGGCGATGAAGCAGATGGGACTCAAGATCAAACTCGGTTGAGCTTCCGCGCGCGCCGCGTGTCATGGTAGCCAGCGGAGTGCGCGTCGTCTTCTTAGACATCGATGGGGTCCTCAATAGCGAGCGGTACCTGGACGACTACCCGCCGGATGAGGACTACGCGGTGCGCTCGATCGAGTGGTGGCGTCAAATGCTCGACCCCGACGCCGTCGCCCGACTGAATCGGATTCTCGACGCCGCCGACGCCAGCGTCGTGGTGGCGTCCACCTGGCGGTATTCGCTGGATCTGAAGCAGCTCCAGTTCGTGCTCGAAGGCGCCGGGTTCACAGGCCAGGTGATCGACAGCACCGACAAGAACAGCCGGGTACCCCGCGGACAACTCGCCAAGCAGTGGCTGAGGAATCACCCGGAGGTGGACGGCTTCGTCATCGTGGACGACCAAGCCGATCAGGAGCCGCTGCTCGACCGCTTTGTTCAGACGAGTTGGGAGACGGGCCTACAGGACGAACACGTGACTCGTGCTTGCGAGCTCCTAGCGCTGCCGATACCGCAGACGAGCCGGGCGCAATCGCTCGACGCTCCTGCCGCAACTCGCGTAGACTGAGGTGATGTCGACTCAGGAGTTTCTCGTCCGGCTCACGGCGCCGGACGGCGCCTGGACTCTGGGTCCAGGAACTCACCTGATCGGTCGAAGCAGCCGCTGCGACCTCACGCTCGAGAGCGATCCACGCGTGTCGAAACGCCACGCTCAGCTAACTGTCGCGGGGCGCAGCATCATCGTCCGCGACCTCGACAGCCGCAACGGCACCTACGTCGACCAACAGCGCATCGTCGGCGAACATCCGCTCAGCGCCGGCGCCACGTTGACCATCGGTCGGCGCGAGCTGGCCGTGTCACTCGTCAGCTGGGTCGATGCACCTCCCAAGACCAAGGCCAAGAGTTCCGATCGCAGTGAAGCCGGCGAGTCGTGGTACCGCAACATGCTCGCCAGCCTGCCGGACTCGGGCGAGGTCTCCGACCATATCGAAGCGCTAACGAACGCCAACACAACTCGCGACCCGCCGCGCGCCGTACGTGTAGCGGGCTGGGCAGTCGTCTTGGCATCCACCACCCACAACGGTCGCTGGCTGGACACGGTGTGGACGATTTACCATCGCCAATCGGTGCTCATCACCGCGGAACAGCTCGCCGAAGTCGAGCACATCATCGAGGGGACGCGCTCGGCGACCCTGCAGCCGCTCGAGCGCTACATCGTCGACGTCGTCACGCCGATCGCCAAGACCGATGCAGATGCTGAGCGGACGCTGCGGGCGCTCAAGCTGATCCACGCGATCATGTTGGATCGAACTCAGTACTCAGCGGGTCCGCACAGCTTACGCACCCGCCGCCCAAGTTAGTGTTGTTGATGACGCGTATCGCGTCGATCGTCGCTAGCAAGCATCCTAGCGACACACTTCGATCCGTTCGATGGGACGCACCCTAGATCACACGTCAAGATCGCTTTCGATCGCGGCAAGCTTGTGTCGGGCTAGCGCCAGGTTCGCCTTGCTACGATCGAGCACCACGTAGAGAAACAACTGACTATGCTCCTTCAGGGGTCGAACCAGATGATACTGTTTCTCCAACGTAATCAAGACATCTTCGATTCCGCCCTTAATCTTGAGCGAGTTCATCACGCTGAGTTTGCTTCGAACGACGCCGGTGTTGCCCGCGGCGGCTAGCTCGATATCGAAGTCGTTACCACCGCCGGCCGTGCCGAGGGTCATTCCACTGTCGTGATCCGCGAGCGCACATGCGATCGCTCCGTCCATCGTCATGATCGCGCTGAGACTGTCTGATATTCCTGCCATGGTGATTTGTCGTTCCTGAGGTTGGGGTTGGGGTTGGGGTTGGGGTTCTATTGCAGACGAAGGTTGAGGACCGAGCGACGGCGCAGCCCTTCATCAGTGCGATCAGCCGTCGTCCTCCGGCACTGCAGCCAGCCGTGCGAATCCACACGCCGCGCGCGTAGGCACTGCTCGGGGCGTACAAAGCCCGCTCGTCTGTGCCTCGGTCCACGACACCGGCCGCGCCTGCGGTGTGCATCGGGTCGGCACTGACTCGCCACCAACAACAACGGCGGAGTCCCAGTAGCGCGACGCCATGACGGTCCGAGTGAAGAGCGGTGAGTTCACGTACCCGGTGGTGCAGCAACCATGCCAGCACAGCCACGCAGGATTAGCGCATCGGCTAACGCGTGGTGTCGCCCGCAGTCCACCATCGCCGCGGACACTTGACGACAGGACTTTGTATTAGTTATTTCAGCCACTTATCGTACCCTTAGCGGTGCCGGAAAGGGGGGGCGTCATCGCGAAATGCTGTCATCAGACGACGCACTATATTCGCATTTATCGATAGGTTGAAGTGAAATAGCCGATATTTGGCCACACCCCGACCTCCGAAGCCCCAGCACCCCACCCCACAAACGGGGCGTGGCATAGTGTCCTCGCTCCCTACGAGAAAACATTCTAACGTGTTAATTCGAACACACGGCAATTCTGCCCCTCGAAGGCCACCTCGACGGAGGGTCAACCCCATTGAATGCTTCCGCTCAACCCGGGGAGCCGGATCTCGATCCCTGCATTGAGTCGCCCGCCGCGCCGGGCAACCCAAGCGCAGACGTCCGGCTGCAACCAACGTCACAGTTGATGGTCGCGGGCGGCGTTCCTGTGGGGCCGCGGAGAATCTCGACGACACGCCGCTTGGCCAGATAGCGAGGTCGGTTTCAGGAGCCGGCGACGACGACGGCCACACAACCCATCGGACCGGGTGACCGCTGACGCGAGAAGCTGCGAAGAGGAAGCGTACCTACCCGGCGAAGCCTACCGACCAGCGCTTGAGTTCGACGGACCCAGCCGGATTCTCGGCTAAGTCGCAACTTCCGTCTTGAGCGCGGCATGGCCCCGTTGGCCCAGGTAGTCGTGCGGGTTCAGCACGGACGCTCGTGCCGCGCTCGGACCTGGAACCGTCGCGGTTCTTACTACCCGCACGAGGCTGCGCATTGCGTGCTGGATAGGCCGGGGCTCCTTTGCAGAAAAATCTCGGTCTTCGCAAGTCGCAATGTCGAAACGGCGTGAACTCCGCTCAGCCAAGCGAGACGTCCAAAAACGCTGCGTCTCGTCGATGTAGCGGATCGCAGAGTACGCCGCCGATACTGCAAGCAAGTCGTCATGCTGTGCTCAGTCTGTGTGCGCCGCGGACGCGCGTACTGCGGAGCCGTGCATCAACATGACGGTCAGCTCCGCGTGTAGTGGCGAAAACGCGGCGTCAACGATTGAGCCAAAAGGGACGCACCGATCTCGGCGACCGGCAGCGCCCGTTTCGAAGGCGGCCAGCGCACACGCTTCGGGGTCGTCTCAGAAGTTGCCTCGGCGGCGTACAGTGTGCGCGCCGCCTGAGCGCTCGCTGCCATCGGGCACGTGCGCAACTCGATCGGCCAAACGCATCATGCAGCATCAAAAGCTCCATCACGCGGACGCTCTGAGACGGAGTCCGCGTCCCAAGTTGGTAGTCATCACGAAAGAACGGTCTTCGTCACGCCGACTGGTTCCTGCGCAAACGGATGCCGTCAACACATGCCAGAAGTGGCCGCTCTATTAGCGTCGGTCGGGTCTATCGAACGTCGATGCATCGCCCTCGTCGCGGCAATGCCTCCGCGGCAGGCCATGCCGGCTGCGACCGTGTGTTCTGAATGGAGCTGCGCTACGCGGCGCCGTATTGATGTGCTGATCGCGTCGATAGTCGCTATCGCTTGTGCACTGCTCTGCCCAAGCCCACCGTCGCGATGGGCGTGGACTGCAAGCATTGTGGCGATAGCGGTTGGCCTGGCGCGCGGGGGCGCAGTTGGATCCGTTCGCTTGGACGCACTCTAGACGTCTAGCTCGCTCTCGATCGAAGCTAGCTTGTGTCGGGCCAG
>JAUIKB010000571.1 GCA_030430975.1 Polyangia bacterium | reverse complement strand
AGCGGCCAGGTGCGACTATGTCGCCAGTTCCAAAGCGACTGGAATCTCCCGCGGTGCTAAGTGCTGATCGCGAATCGCGGCGGCAACAGATGCTCAGAGCGACATTTGGGGCAGCGGCTCGGCCGCCCCAGCCGCGTGCGCTTGCGGAATACGAAACCGCAGTCCTCGCACGTCGCGGGGTGGACCGTTAGTCGCTGACCGTCCGAACGCAGCGTCTTGCTTAAGGCCTCCAGGTGCCCGGTAACTTCCTTTTCGGAAACGCCGACAGCCGCCGAGATCTCGTGCGCGGTAAGTTCCTGGTTCTGAAGCACGCGGCGCAGCGCCTGCCGCACCGTCTCGTGTCGCTCGGATAGCACTCAACTGGCCTTCGCGGGCGGCGGACCTTGCACGACGTGTAGCGGCCGTTGGTCGATCTGAGCGTGCACCAGACGCATCCGCCAGTCGACGCCGATGACGGCCCCGCGGTCGAGCTCGATCCAGATGTTCTCGCCCTGCAGCGGCTCGCTGGACAGGATGAGGTGATTCACGAAGCCGCTCTCGGTCGGAGCCTCGCACTCCGGCGACAAGCTGGCGCAGCTGTCTCGGTCGCTGCAGCGGGTCTTGTAGGTCGTGTAGAATAGCTCTTTGCCGCCCTGCGTCGCCGCCAGCGTCTCACCGTCGGTCACCATCATCGTCAGCAGCGACGGTTCCGGAGCTGTCGGATCGCAGACTTTTCTCGCGTCCAGCACGGTCATTCTGAGCGCCGCCATGACGTCCTCGACGCTGTGGCGCCGAGACAACGGCCCAAACCCCGACAGGTGCGAAAGAAAGACAAAGAACAGGACTTCGCTGTCCGTATCGCCGAGCACGTAGCCGCGCAGGCGCGGCGCGATCAGCTCCTTTAGCCGATCGCGGTAGCTGTCGAACTCCTTGATGTCGCCGTTGTGCGCGAACACCCAGCGTCCGTATTGAAACGGGTGGCAGTTCAGCACGCTGTTGTTGCCTTGGGTCGCCTTACGGACGTGGGCCAGAACCGTCTCGGACGTGACGACGCCGCTGAGGCGGTGAAACAGCTGGTCGCTGAGTGCCGTTGTGGGACTGCGGGTGACGTGCGGTGCGCCATCGACGTAGTACGCCACGCCCCACCCATCCGGGTGCTGACCGCTTTGGTCAGCCAGAGCATTGTCCGCGGCGACCAGCGAGCGGTGCACCCCGCTCTGGATCACGCTGCGGAATCCGAACAGGCGACACATCCGAGTAGTGTGTCACAGGCAGCAAGAAACCGCTAAGTATCAAATACTTAGCAGGCGGTTTCGATACTGACTCGGCGCCCGGCGCCGATCCGGTCCGGGAGATGCCGCGTATCAGGCGGGTAACCGTCGGCGCTTCAGGCCATATGCAAAGAAGCGACCCGCTACCCGAGAGGACCCCATGATCTACCGCCCCAGCATGCGCCGACGAGACTTCATTCGAACCGCCAGCGAAGGCACGCTCGTGGTCGCGTTTGGGGGCGGCGTGTACGCCGTGGCGCCGTCTGAAGCCTACGCGAAACAGAAACGGTCCGACGGACGCCCCCGCGTTCCGCCGGGACAGCGAGTACTCACGGCATTGAAACCGATGGGCGGTTCTCCGGGTAGTCCGTCACGCAGCCAATTCCGGCTAAAAGTGTACGGCGAGGTGGAAAAACCATTCGAGCTCGATTTCAAACAGCTGCTGGCGTTCAAGAAGAAGACGCGCAAGTCCGACGTGCACTGCGTGACCGGCTGGACGGTGCTGGACGCCGTGTGGACCGGCACACGCGTTCGTGACCTAGCAAAGAAGGCCAAGGTCAAAAAGACAGCGCACTACGTGATCTTCGAAGCCGCCCATGGCTACACCGCCAATGTGCCCCTAAAGGAAGCGCTCGGTCCGAAGGTGATGGTCGCTCACCGCCTGGGCGGCAAGCCTCTGCGGCGCGCGCACGGCGCACCCGTTCGCGTCGTCGTGCCAGATTTATACTTCTGGAAAAGTGCTAAATGGCTCACCGGAATCCGCTTCGTGAAACGCGACCAGCCCGGCTACTGGGAAACGCGCGGCTACCACAACCACGCTGACCCGTGGAAAGAGGAACGCCACAGCTGAACATGAGCGACGCCAAACCGAGGACCGACGCCAAACCGAAGAGAAAGAAGTCGCGCATCCGCTGGCGGCCATGGCTACGGGCGATGCATCGCGACATCGGTTACCTGGCGATCGGGCTCACGCTGGTTTACGCCCTCAGCGGACTAGCCGTGAACCACATAGCGGATTGGGACCCGAGCTTCCGTCAGATCGACAAGACCCATCAGGTGAAGGGCCCGTTTCCGCGCGAAGAGAAAGCCCGCGCTCAGTATGTGCTCGACCAGCTCGGCCGAAAGCAAAAGCCGAAAGAGGTGTTCGAGATCAGCGACACCGAGCTCGAGATCGTCTTCGAAAAACGCACCCTCCACGTGGATACGGAGCAGGGCGAAGTACTTGAGGAAGGCCAAGAGCCGCGCTTCATGCTGCGAGCCGCCAACTGGCTCCATCTCAATCGCGGCAAGAAAGCGTGGACGTGGATCGCTGACGGATACGCCGTGTTCCTGCTCTTCCTGGCGCTGTCCGGCCTGTTCATGATCCCCGGCCGCAAGGGCCTCATCGGGCGGGGGGCCGTATTGGCCGCGGTCGGCGCAGCCGTGCCGATCGCGTACGTCGTGCTGTCAGGCGGCCCGTAGCCGATACGCTGCCTCGACTGTGCTACGACGCTTGACGTGAGACGGTCGGGTTGGACTCCGCGATCCGCCGGCATCGGCTGCTGGCTGCTGTGTCTTGCCGCGTGTTCGAGGCAACCCGCGCGTCAGACGCCGCTCGGCGCCTCTGCGTCGAACTCCGTCGCCGTGGTGCCCAACGCGTCGGCGTCTGTGCCCGCGCCAGCCCTCCCGCCGAAGCTGCGCTTCTACGAGAACGACTTGGCGACGGCGACGTCCGAGGCCAAGCGCGACGGCAAGCTCGTGTTCGTCGATGCATGGGCGACTTGGTGCCACACCTGCGTGAGCATGCAGCAGTTCGTCCTCCCCGATCCCAGCCTGGCGTCGCTCGCCGAGAAGGCCGTGTTCGTCGCGCTCGACACGGATCGGCCAGAAAACGCCGAATTTCTCGACACGGTATCGGTTGAGATTCTTCCGACTTTTTTCCTCATGGATCCCAAAGACCGGCGCATTGTCGGATTCTGGCCCGGCGGCGCCTCGGTGAAGGAAATGACGCGCTTCGTCACCGACACCCACGCGGGTTGGCGCGACCAGAACGCCGGGCGGACACCATCGCCTAGCGTGGCCCTGAGCCGCGCTCGCACCGCGCACGCTGCTAAGAACTACCTGGAAGCAGCCAAGCTGTACGCCCAGGCCGTCGAACGCTCAGGCGGCGACTGGAGCGGACGCAGCCCCGCGCTCACGGGCTGGCTTCAGGCGCTATCACGCGGCAAACGCTACGAGGAGTGCACGACCGTTGGCCTGAAGTACCTGGACGACGTCAACGGCGCGGCTCTGCCGACCGACTACTCGCGAATCTTGCTCAACTGCGGCGACGAACTCAGCGCTAAGAAGCAAAAAACAGTCCGAAAACGAGTGACGAACAGGCTGCGTGCGATCGTCTCGGCGCCCCGAACCGGCGCCTCGATCGATGACCGCTCGGACACGTTTGGCCTGCTGGTGCACGTCCTAGAACTGAGCGGCGACGCCCGCACAGCCAAAGAGTTCCAAGAAAAGCGCTTGGCGATGCTCAACGACGCCGCCACCAATGCCGCTTCGCCCAAAGCCGCCGCAGCGTTCGACTACCACCGCGCGAACGTCTACCTGGCGCTCGGTCGTGGGTCGGAGGCGGTCGCGATGCTTCTCAAACGTGAGAAGCAGCTGCCCAAGTCGTTCGAGCCTCCGGCTCGGCTCGCCGTCGTGCACTACAAGATGGGAAATAAACCCGAGTGCCTCGTCGCTTTGAATCGCGCGCTGCCTCTCGCCTATGGTCCGCGTCGCCTGCGCTACCTCGCGTTCAAGGCCAAGGTACAGCGTGAGCTTGGGCAGCGTCAGGAGGCGATCGCTACGCTGCGCGACGAGATAGCCGGCCATAAGCAGCTCCCCAAAGGGCAGTTCCGACCCAAGGCCCTCGCCGGAGCCGAGCGCCGACTTCAGGCGGTCAAGGAATCCACGCCGCGTTAGCTTGATCGGCCCTTGCGCTTCTTGTGACGACGCCCGCTGGGCGCGATGAGACGCACGAACCGATTGGGCTCGCGGACTCCTTGTTCGCGCAGCCATGCGTTGGCCTCGTCGACCCGCAAGCGTCCTTCGCTACCCCCCAGCACTTCGCCGAGTCGACGCCGGGCCACCATCGCGTACAGGGCCATCTGTTCGGTATCGAACTGCGACGCCGCGCTGGCGTAGAGGTCAGCAGCGTCGTTCTGTTCGCCGCGCGCAGCCGCGATCCCAGCATGAAGCAGCGTCGCCAACCCGTCGGCCCACGGCGCGTTCTCCCGTTCCAGAGTCGACGCATCGCGCTCTGCATTCTTGAGCGCTCGACCCCGGTCGCTGGCGGTCGCGGCGGACATCAACCAGGCGCGTGCCCGAAAATCAAAGACCTCGACACGGATGTGGTGGATGCGCAGCAGCAACGACCTTTCGAGTTCAGGCCATTGACTCGTCAAGCGCTCGAGCGCTGCCGGTGCGTCGCCCACGTACAGGTCACACTGACCGTCGGCGAGCAAACCGAAGTAGTGCTGCAGGTGGTAG
>JAUIKB010000570.1 GCA_030430975.1 Polyangia bacterium | reverse complement strand
CAATCTGGCGTACCGTCGGGCTCGCCGCGGCAGCTGGGCTGTCGGTTTACTACACCAAGCTCAGCCTACCGACCGCGTTCCTATTGTTTATCAGCTTCATCGCGCTGCCGCCGCTGACCGCGCGCACCCGCTCACGGCTGCGCGCTGCCCACGTGGTTGCCGGGCTAGTCGTCACCGTCGCGCTGGTCCGATTCATCATCGTCGAGGGCGCTCGCGGCGTGGTTGGCGGCGGGCAAACGGCCACCGAAAAGGCTGCCGTGTCCAAACTGCGAACCGTGCTGTTCGCCCAAGATGCTGCTCGACGCCTTGCGTTTCGCGACCCTGACGGTGATGGCATTGGCAGCGCTGCGCTGCTGACCGAGCTCAGCGGCGGCCTCAGCGTTGAAGGCCAGACGCTCAACGTGCTGGCTCCGAGCTTTCGCAACACGCAGCGGACGCCGATCGGACCGGCGTCGCTCGCGGGAGCGTACCTGGTGATCGTCTGCCTTCCGAAAATCGGCGGAGAACTTTCGGCGCAACCTGGAGCCGGTTTTGACTACGAAGCCGCCGAGCGCCGATTCGTAGCCTATGCATGGCCAGCGGACTGGTCGCACCGCCTCACTCGGGCGTTCTTCTTAGACGAACACGAGAATATTCTCACGTCGCCCAACCTGCTCCCCGGCAAGAAACGAGAACCGAGATACGCCGGGCCCAACCACCCTCCGCCGTGCGACTCTGCGCTGCGGCATCGCGCCCGCGACGGCTGGTCGGTGTGGCGCAATAAGCGCCCACGCGAGTCGTTGCCTGGTGCCAACAAGGGGTAGCGGCAAGCGTCTCAATGCGACTCGGGCTATGGTCGCTCGATGAGCATCAGCGACGATGAGTCGGCTGCGCTTGGCACGGTCCAGACCGACAGCCTGGCGGAGCAACCGGACGATCCGCCCGTGGTGGCCCGGATGGTGGTCGAGATCCGGTCGGACGGTTCGCGAACGATCGCCCGCGGCGCGATCGAGGACATAGAAACCGGCACGCGCGCCGCAATCGAAGCCAAAGGCAGCACACCGATGGCGCTGGCGGCCAGCCTCGCGAAGACGATGTTCCAGACCCCGTTTATCGCCCGCAGAGCGGTGAAACAGCTGCTGCTCGGTCGGCGTAGTTCTCGTCGAGATGAGTGAATCAGAGGCTCAGGCGGCACCGGAATCCGCGCCACGTCAGAAACCGCCACGTTCGCGCCGCATGCTGCGAACCACGCTTGAGCTCGCAGCGCTGGGGCTGATCTACTTCGCGATCAGTAGCTGGCGTACACGCGACCTGCTACCCGCCGACGAGTCAGGTCCCGCTCCGGCCTTTACTCTACAGACGCTCGATGGTGCGACGGTCACCGCCGAAAGCCTCCGGGGCAAGACCGTACTGCTGCACTTTTGGGCAACATGGTGCACCGTGTGCAAACAGGAGTTCGCGGCGCTCAACGCAGCGTTCGATCGATTAGGGAAAGACGAAGCACTGCTGACGATCGTGGCGGACGCCGACGATGCCGAGCGACTCCGGCGATTCGCGCAAGAGCGACAGCTCCGATACCCGATCGCGCTGGCGGATAAGCGGATCTTGCGACAGTTCAAGATCAACTCGTTCCCGACGAACTACTACCTCAACAAACAGGGTGCCGTCGAAAGCCGCGACATCGGCATGACCACGCGCTGGGGCTTCCGAACGCGTATGGGCTGCGCCCGGTAGCAAGGCGTTATCCCCGCCTCACGTCAGCTTGCGCTTGGTCACGCGTACGGCCGACGCTAAGCTGCCGACGTGCATCATCCGCTGGCCAGCAGCGCCAACGACACTCCGTACGGAGACAGCCCCTTCGGTGTCAGAGGCATTGCGTACGTTCTCGCGCTGAAACACGCCAAACCGGCGTGGATCGAGCCGCTGCGAGCCAAAGCCGGGCTGCGCGACTTCTTCTCCCAGATCTTCCTCGCGACGGCGATGTACGACGCCAGACCTCTGATCGTGCTTTTTTCGGCCATCGCGCGGGCGGAGGCGCGTGACGTCAAAGATGTGATCGTCGATCGCGCGGGCGCAACGGCTGAACTCGACGTCAAGGGCATGTATCGCCATTTACTCAAGACCACGTCTGCCCCGGAGATGGCTGCGCGGCTTCCCAAGGCGTTCAACCGCTACTTCGAACCCTGCGTTGCCGACGTCAGCGAAGTGACCGACACTAGAATGACGGCAACCCTTATGAGACTCCCCGAAGCCTTCTTCGGTCTGCACGTGTACACGACTGTTGGCTTCGTTACACGATGCCTCGAACTCGCCGGAGCCAAGCGAGTCCAGCTGCGCTTTGCGCCTCCCCAACCGAGTCCGCTTGCGCAGTCACCCGCCACCGTCGACGTCGGGCTCACTGCAACTTGGGAGTCTGACTGATGGACCCTCGCTACCGTAGCGAGCTGAACCGCGACGTCGCCCCGGCCGGACCGGGCGAGTTCAAACCGGTAGCTATCGGTTCGCTCTCGATATGGCCGCCGGTGGTGCTGGCTCCGATGGCTGGAGTCACGAACTACCCGTTCAGGGCGATGTGTCGAGCATACGGAGCCGGTTTGTACGTCAGCGAGATGATCACGGCGCGACCGCTGGTCGAAGGCCAGCAAAAGACGCTGCGCCTCGCCGACTTCGGCCCGGATGAGTCGCCGCGGAGCCTGCAGCTGTACGGCGTCGACCCCCACTATGTCGGTGAGGCAACCAAACGGCTCGTGGCCGAGGGACGAGTGGACCACATCGACATGAACTTCGGCTGCCCGGTCCGTAAGGTGACGCGCAAGGGCGGCGGCGCAGCCATCCCGATCAAACCCCGACTGCTCGCAAGCATTGTTCGAGCGGCGGTCACCAACGCGGCGCACGTGCCCGTAACCATCAAATTTAGAATGGGCATCAACGACGAGCTGCTCAGTTACCGGGACGCTGGGCGCGTCGGTCAGGAAGAGGGCTGCCAGGCGGTCGGCCTGCATGCCCGCACGGCCGCGCAGCTATATGACGGCACCGCGCGGTGGGAAGCGATCGCCGAACTCAAACAATTGCTCACGATCCCCGTGCTGGGCAACGGCGATATCTGGGAGGCTCACGACGCGCTGCGCATGATGCGGACGACGGGCTGCGACGGCGTGATCGTAGGCCGCGGCTGTCTGGGCCGCCCCTGGCTGTTCCGAGACCTCGCGGATGTGTTCGCTGGCCGCGAACCGGCGGACCCGCCCAACCTCGGTCAAGTGGCCGACGCGATGATCGAGCACGCTACGAGACTCACGGAATGGATCGGCGAGGCCCCAGCCATGCGCGCGTTTCGGCGCCACTCCACTTGGTACACGAAGGGTTTTCGCGGCAGCGCGCAGCTGCGCAACCGGCTGATGAAAATCACCGAACTCGACGCCTTGAAGGCGGTCGTCGCTGAGCTGGACCGCGACCAGCCATTTCCTCCGAGCGCTATGCGAGTGCCCCGCGGCAAGAGCTCGGGAACCCAAGATGTCAGCCTCCCCAAAGGCTATCTGGACGATCTAACCGACGCGACCCCTCCCTCGGCCGCCGCAGCTGAAGCATTTTCGGGAGGTTAGCGCGCCCACCGCCACGCGGAATCGATGGCGACGCTCCGAAAGCCGGGCTAGAATCCCACCCATGCAGGGGCTTCTCTCACTACTGCGCTGGCGTTGGACGCCGTTCTTTGCGCTGGTCTTCGGGTCGTTCCTCTTCGTCCTCGTTATCAGCTTGCTGATACCGGCAGTCCTTCCGGACATCGACCTCAAGTCGCGGGGCGCGACCGTTACCGAGCCGGATCTGGATTCGCTGACCGGCCGTCGCACCACAGGTGCGCTCACCGGAGCGCGGTCGCTACGACCATCCAGTCTGACGAAAACCGCGCCGTACCGGAAGAGCCGGACACCCTTCAATGCGGCCCGCAAGTCCGGCGCCAGCATTCGTCCAACACTACCGCGAGCCAAGTCGCCCGCCCCCGCAATGCTTAATCGGCCGGTTCGCCGCCCGCCCACTCCCGTCGTGACGGCCCGCCCCGAGGCGACCGCCGAACCCGCCAAGCCCGAACCGAAAACCGGCCCGGGTTACGACGAACCCGTGATCGACGACGACCCGCCGCCCGGCGAAGAAGCGCCCGAAGAAGAGGAAGAAGAGGCGGACGAGGAGGAAGAGACGGACGAGGAAGACCCACCCCCGGCGGACGGCACGAACGGTGTAGCCACGAAACCCAAGTTACGGTTCAACGCGCTGCCCTTCCAACCGAAGAAACGCTAGCAACCGCAGAAGCGCGGACAGCCGGGCGCTGGGTTCAGTCGTAGCCGCGGCGCAGACGGGCGCGAGCCATCGCACGTCGATCGGCTTTGGTCGGCCGTCCCGCGCCCCGCGCCCGCACCGCCAGTGGCTCGGTCGTCTCACGGGGCGGTGGCGGTGGCGACTTGTCTTCGAACAGTTCAGCCGCCAGCTGCGCCGATAGGCGTTTCTCAGCCATGCCGCGGACGATCAACACGCGCAAACCTCTTGGCGCAAGGGCGCGCACTTCGTCTCCCAGCGCCACCAGATGACTTGGTTTCACGGTGTTTCCGTTGACCTTCACATGCCCGCCAACGCACGCCGCCTGCGCCAAGCCTCGAGTCTTGAACGTTCGCGTCGCCAGCAGCCAGCGGTCGACCCGTACGCGCTCCAACGTATCGCCCACTCCAAGACTATAGCAAGCTAGCGCGCCGTGCGTACTCCGTTCGACCAGCTAAAGTCGCCCAGCCACC
>JAUIKB010000569.1 GCA_030430975.1 Polyangia bacterium | reverse complement strand
CTCTCGCGTCCGAAAATCCTCCACGCGCATGTCGCCGCCCAGCGGCAAGGAGTGATATCCGAAATACCATTCCACTCCACCCGCGCCGCTGAGGTATGCCGGCCAGAGCGTCTGGCGTCTTATTTCTTCTTGGTTACTATCCGTCACGCCAGTGCCCGCCGGTGAGATCTCGTCTAACATCACTACCCACGGGCGATTCGCCGCCGCACTCTTTTGGCGCCATTCCTCCGAATAACGGTCGGCGCGATCCGGCGCCATTTGAATGCTCGTGATTTCGAAGTTAGGGTCGCCGACCAGGCTGTCGTACTGCCCTTCTGGATTGTTCACATGCGTGTGCACCGTGGTTGGGTGATCGTACGGATCCACGCCTCGCAGCCATCCCGCGAAGCTCTTCTGTTTGACCGGACCGTAGTCGTTCTCTTCACCGATATTCCAAAACATCGCTAGGTGGTGTCCGAAGCGCGCGGCGAGTTCGCGGTAGTACAGCTTTCGCTGTCGCCCGAGCGTACCGTTGTCATGGAAGTTCTCGTTTCCCTGCTCGGTCTCATTGAGCACAAAGTGCAACGCAATACCCAGCTTCTCTGCATGCGCGAACACGGTTTCCCATTGATCGAGCTTTGAAAGATCGAAATGATCTCGGTCGTTCGGCTGCATATAGGGATACGTCTCGCGGCCGTCGCCCCCCATATTACAGGGGAGAAAATATATCGAGTTGACCGACTCGCTGCCTAAGTAGTTTATTGCGCCGATGATGCCTTTGCCGGCGCCGTTATTCCAGTCGGGGTCTCCAGCCTGCCAGTCGGCAACATGAGGGCCGTAGGAATGCAGGCCGTTCATCAAACCGTCGGTCCCAGCGCCGCCTGACTGATCCTCGAGATTGTCGAAGCCTGAATATCCAAGAAAGTTTTCCGGGCTGTCCGCGCCACCCTTGATCCATACGTCACCGTTTTGGGTGTGCAGGTAGTGCGTACCGCCATAGACCAGTCGCCCGACGGCCCGGAAGTCGGGTGCGCTCTTGTTGGTGGCGGCCACGTCGAACATCCCCGTCGTCCCGTCAGGCGCAGCCGCCGTCCCCGCGTTTTCGTCCGTTTCGGTCGCGACGTCCGTGCCTTCGCGGAAGGAAACCGCGTAGGTCCAACGACCTGTCTCGTCCGGGGTGAAATGCGCGCGCCACCGATTGCCCTCGCCGCCGCCGCTACCGTCTCCGGCAAAGTAGCCAGGCACGGCAAACGTCGTGCCTGTCGGTGACGTGAACGTCACGACCAGTCGGAAGTCGCTGAACGCGTTGGGGTTGTTCGCCGTCTCCGTGGACGCCGGTCCGTCGAGCGTCAGGGTCAGCGTGTGCCAGCGGCGGTACTCGCCGGAAATATTGGGATCGGTAACGCCGCTCGTACTGCCACCAGCGCCTGCCGTTCCTGCCGCGCCGGCGCTCCCGCCGGTCGTCGTCCCGCCGCTCGAGCTCCCGCTGCTACCGCCCGTCGCGGTGCCGCCGCTCGAACTCCCGCCTGCGGAACTTCCGGAATCGCCGCCGCTGGATCCGCCGGTAGACGCGCCCGCGCCGCCACCGCTGACGGCTCCGTCATCGTCCCCGCAACCCGAAGCTGCCGCGACACACAAGCCGCCAATCGAAATCAGTCCCGTCCAACGCCGTCGATTCATGCGGCGAGTATCCGTTGGCGGTCGTGCATGAGCAACCCCGGTCGGCGCGTAGCCGGCGCGCCGTTTACAGCGTAGAATGAAGACGATGCCAACCGTGTTCAGCCGTCCGAGGTCCTTATTCGCCGTCCTCGGAACGCTGACATTGGCCGGCGCCTGTTCGACCTTCCCCGACGAAATCGAAGACGGCGCCAGCGGCGGCAAGGCGGGCAGCGGCGGGGACGCTGGAAGCACGTCGGGAGGAAGCGCATCCGGAGGCTTACCCGGCACTGGAGGCTCCGCCACCGGAGGAGCGGCTGTGGGCGGCGCAGCCGGCAACGCGCAAGGTGGCGCCGGTTCCGGCAGCGGCGGCGCGACGGGCGGCTCGAGCAGCGGCGGCTCGACGAGCGGCGGCTCAGCCGGTTCGACCGGCGGCTCGGCACCTGGAGGCTCTGGCGGCTCAGCCGGTTCGACCGGCGGCTCGACAACTGGAGGCTCTGGCGGCGCGGCCGGCTCAACCGCGGGTGGTTCGGGTGGGTCCGCGGGCAGTGGTGGGAGCACCGGCACGACGTGCGGCGACGGTCGCATCGAACCCGGTGAGGAATGTGACGACGGCGGAACAGCTCCCGGCGACGGGTGCAGCGCGAAGTGTGAGGTGATGTGTAGCGACTTCGGATCGCGTGCCAAGGAAGACACGTTGCCCGACGGATCGAAGCACTGCTATTGGCTCGACCCGACGCCGTTGGCGTTCGAACAAGCCAAGGGGGTGTGCGGAGCAGGCCACATCGTCACCATCCTGAGCGAACAGGAGAACACTACGGTCGGGTCGCTCATGCTACCGGTCAACCCACCTTGGATCGGTGCCGTTCGCCCTGGCCTAAACCAGCCGTTCGAGTGGGTGACCGGCGAGCCATGGGGCTATTTCAAGTGGCAGCTCGGCGAACCCGACGGGATCGACAGCGACGCGGATGACGCGTTCTGCTCTGTGTACACGCAAACCGGGTGGACCGATCGGTACTGCAACGCCAACCTGGCCACGATCTGCGAGTACACGCCGCCTCGCAATCCCTAGACTCGTCTCATCACTGGAGCGACCCGGCGATCGTAACCTCATAGAACTCAGGGCTTACGCCGGCACTGTGGGTCTGCATCTCGACCCGGTACTGGACATGGCGTCCGACCAGTGGCTTCGCGAACGTGAGTGCATTCGGCAGACCAAGGCGCCCGGCGGATCGACACATGGACCAGCTTCCGGTCCGGGGCAGGCGAACACGGCGTCCGCATAGTCAGCCAGTCGCATGCCCTCAGCTCGAAGCTCAGCTGCATCGAGCCGCGCCGAAAGAGCCTCGCGACCGCGCTCTGCGCGAGCACTGGTTTCCTTGCGGAAACCCTAGCTGGAACCGCCGCGGACGGGAACTGCCCACCCGCAAACGCGCCGACGATCAGCTCCGTCAGCTGAAGCGGCGCGGTCGCGACAAACGACGGGGCCGCTTGCAGGTCATCGACACACAGGGTCAGCGTCACGTCAGGCTGGGACTGACTTCACGAGCGCGACATGGCGCTACTGGCATGCGTGTCGCCGCAGAAGCCAGCGCATGCCCCCATGCATACGGTACCCGCCGTCCGACCGTGCCCGACAGTACCGCCGCACATCGAATCCGACGATGGGGCCGCGAGTTTCGGATCGGGAAAGTCAGGGTCATCCGTGCACCGTGGCCGTGAACTTCGAGTGACAGTTGCGCCTCGCAGCACACCGCTTGGGCCGCGAACCAATTGGTATGAGGATTGCTACTCGACAGCCGTTCGGTCCAACCAGGAGTCATCATGATCAAGCGACTGTCCCTTCCTTTTCTTCTCTCCTTGACCGTTTGCGCGGTCGCGCCGGGATGCAGCGGCTCGACGAGCGGCGGCGGCGGCGGCGACGGAACCGGCGGCAACGGCGGAACGCCGGTTCCATTCGCTGAAGCCGAAACGAAGGTCGCCGACGCTTTCTGCGGGCTCATCAAGCCCTGTTGCGATACCGAGGGTTTCAGTTACGACGCCGCCAAGTGCCGTTCGGGCTACAGCAAGGTCTTCCAGCGAGTGTCCGCAGGCGTCGAATCTGGACGCCTAAAATACGATGCGGCAGCGATGGGAAACTGCCTCGCAGCGATCGCGAAAACGAGCTGCAACACGCCGGATGAGGCCGCACCGGCGGTGTGCGAGACAGTGTTTCAGGGAACCGTCTCGGAGGGTGGAGCTTGCGAAAGTTCGGATGAATGCGTGGGCGACCTCGACTGCGACGAGACCTGCAAAGCGAACACAACGCCGCGCGGCAAGGCGGGCGACGCCTGCTCGTCGAGTTGCGACGAGTCTCCTGGCGGAGGCGTCAGCTGCGCGGGTTCGGGCGACCCTGGCGCGGAGTGCTTCGCGAGCGATGGGCTCTACTGCTCGGCCGACAGGAAGTGCACGGCTACCGCCAAGGCAGGCGAAGCGTGCGAAGCGTTCGGGTGCGTTCCCGGACAGCACTGCGTCGAAGCCGAGTGCGTCCCCCTACCGGGCGCGGGCGAGCCGTGCGGCAACAACTACAACCGCGAGTGTGCAGACAACGCCTACTGCGACGCCCAAGGCATGTGCCAAGCGCGCGTCGCGGTCGGGGAAGCATGCGACGAGGCGGCGTGGGGCCAGTGCGCAGGCGACGCCGAGTGCATCGCTGGCGAATGCCGAGTCAGTCTCGCTAGCCCAGCCCTCTGCGCGGGGGGACCCAGCTAGACGAAGGCGAGCGGCCATCACCGCGCGCCTCCATCCTCGCTGCCAGCAAAACTGTGCTGGGTCGGTAGACGCGCGCGATCAGTTACAGGGAGCGCGGCCGGCAGCGTGCCCGCAGTGGGGCATCGTGCCCTGCGTCTCCGCGAGACCGAGGTGCGTCGACACGCACATCTTGCGCGCTGCGTCGTAGCCGCTAAAGGCCTGAACACATGCATCTGCGCTTGCATACGTCATGTCCGAGAAGCCGCACACGGTCTCGAATTGGGCGCAGAACTTCTTCGCGCGATCGTCGGTGCTGCTCGATCCGCCGCTGGCTGAGCCGCCGCTCGACGAACCGCCCGAACTGGAACCGCCGCTGGCCGAACCGCCGCTGGCCGAA
>JAUIKB010000568.1 GCA_030430975.1 Polyangia bacterium | reverse complement strand
GAGAGACTCGTAAGAGATGCTCGGCAAGCGGGAGGGAAGTGGCATCGTGATGACGGTCGAACCCTCTTTCCAGACCAGCTGGAACTTGCGCTCGCCTCGCATCTCGACGTGGAGCTGCTTTTCCTTCTTCGGTTTCTCGATCGGATCGGCCTTGGGAGGACCCGGGACCCGAGCATCCGCGTTGATGCGTGCCATCTGGCTCCACACCGCGGTGATGAGCAAGAAGGACACCAAGCACAACAGAAAGTCGATGAACGGGATCAGCGGGATCTCCGAGTTTACGGCGCGCTTGTTGCCGTGACCGCCACCTACATCAATTCCTGCCATGCTTGCTTACCTATCGAATCGGGGGAGTAACCAGTAGACCTGAAGCGAAAGCCGCCGGGAGGACCTCCCGACAGCTAACGCCGGGTTGTTCAGCCAGCCTGCTCGAGGCCCTGGAGATTGACCTTCTGGCGGTTGGCAACGACCAGGTTGAGCACCGAGACAGACGCCTCGTTGATGTCGTCTTCCATGCCCTGGGTCTTGCCGTTGAGGAAGGCGAAGCCGATGAGCGCAACGATCGCGGCCAACAGACCGAACGCCGTGCAGTTCATAGCTTCCGAGATGCCTTCCGCCAGGATGCGGGCTTTCTGGCTGGGGTCGACGCTCTCGCCACCGACCGCACCGAAGGCGCGAATCAGACCGAGGATGGTACCGAACAGCCCGCAAAGCATCGCGAGGTTCGAGAACAGCGCGAGGTAGCCCGTCCGCTTGTTGATCTTCGGCATCTCTTTGAGAGCCATCTCGTCCATGGCGGCCTGGACTTCTTCGTCGGGCCGATTCACCTTGACCAAGCCGGCCTGAATGATGCGTGCAAGCGGCGCGTTGGCTGCGGAGCACATCTTCACGGCTTTGGCGACGTCACCGGCGAGGATGCACTTCTGCATCGTTGCCATGAACACGTCCTTGTTGATGGAAGCGCCGATCAGATAGACGGTTCGCTCAGCGATAACGGCGATCGAGCAAATAAGCCAGAAGAGGATGAGCCACATTGCCCAGCCGCCTGCTTGATAGTGGTGCCAAAGGGATGCCATGCTTTTTCGTACCTTGTGTCTCGTGCGCTAGAGGTGACCCGCGCCATCGCGCGTGCGCGATGCTTTCGCGCGGTCGGTTCGGGGGGAGTCTAACGTTTCGGTGAATAGACGTGCTGTCTGCTGGACTAACGCTGGATAACTCCAGCGTGAACGCCGACATCTTGCTGAAGTGGACCCGTCACAGTCAAGAGAGATTGGGTGGTGGGATGTTCTTCGACTGTGAGCAAAAAATTCCAGGTTCACGCGCAATCCGCCTGCAGTCGAAACTTCTCGTGTGAGCGCAAAGCATTTTCCGTGTCGGAGTCCGGCCGAACGTCCGAAATCCGCCGACGAAGTCGCGCCTCGATCGACGCTGGCGGCGACGACAAGTGGACGGGCTGACGTCTGCAACGGTGGTGGCCTGCGCTGACGCGTGAGCGGACGCTAGTAGATAAGGCAAGCCGACTCGCTTCGAAGCGAGCCTCGCACGTACGTTTTGGCGACATATGTGCTTATGTCAGCCGCAAATAGGTAGTGGGCAAAATCGCGGATCAGTGCGCTTGCGCCGCGTCGGATCGCCCGGCTATAGTCGCCCGGCTCGCCACGGGGCGCGGGCGGGGAACACTCCCCTCCGACGTCTCATTCGGCCACATCGCGACTTACTCAAGAGAACCAAAGAAAGAGTAGCGGAATGCAGCTCCTGCTCCTTGCCCAGGCTCAAAGTTCATCTAGCCAGCTCATCGCAGCCTTCAAGCACAACCCGACGTTCATGGTGATGAACATGTGCTGTTCGGCCATCGTGCTGACGATCGTCATCGAGCGATTCGCGTTTCAGCTGAGCAAGTACCGCGTCAACTCGAAAGAGTTCTTCGCGCAGATCAAGAAGTTGGTCACCGCCGGCAACATCGACCGAGCCATCAAGCTCTGCGAGGCCAGTGACTATCCGATTCTTCAGCTCGTCAAGGCGGGTCTGACTCACTCGAACAAGGGGCCCGACGAGATCGACGCCGCACTCAGCGAGAAGCTCAGCGAGCTCAAGCCTGCGGCCGAGAAGCGGGTCGGCGCGCTCTGGTCGCTGGCGAACATCGCCACGCTCATCGGACTGCTCGGCACCGTTTCGGGTCTGATCGCAACGTTCGCGGCCATCGCCAACCCGGCGCTATCCCAGGCCGATAAGCAGCGCATGCTGTCAAACGGCATCGCAGAGGCGATGTACAACACCGCGCTAGGCCTCGGCATCGCGGTGTTTTGCATGATCACGCACATCATTCTCCACACCCGTGCCAAGGCGATTCAGCACGACCTGGAGACCACGATGGAGCGTACATTCAACCTGCTCACCATTCAGACCCGCAACTGATTCGGGCATTGGTGCAACCGCTCGTGCATTCACGTCAGGTTTCGTAGAACGCATCATGGCTGAACCCGTAGGCCTTAGCGCAGCCCAGCGCTCCAAGATCCGGCGCCTGAGCCAGCCGAAAGAGCTCGCTCCGGACGAAGAGGGCGGCGAGCTGAACATCGTGCCGTTTCTCGACATCGTCGTGAACATTCTGATCTTTGTGTTGGCGACAGTGGCGGTGACGTTCACCGCTACGATCGACACCAAGCCACCGGCGAGCAAGGGCGGCGGCGTTCGCAAAGAGATGGCTCAGAACGCCCTTAACCTGACGGTGTTCATCGTGAACGACGGCTTCAGCATGAAGGCGTCCGGCGGCAACATCGCGCGGGGATGCGACGGGGTCGGACCTGGCATTGCCATACCGAAAAAGGGAGCGGAGTACGACTACGCTTCGCTGACGGCCTGCGCCAAGAAGCTCAAGGGCTCCAATGCCGACTTCGCGGACGAAACCCAGGCGTACATCAGCGGCAACCCCGGCACTGAGTACCAGACGATCATCAGCGTCATCGACGCCCTCCGGGCGACGCCACAGGGCGACGCCCTATTCGAGGACATCAACTTCAAGGTGTCGAAATGACGCAGCAGGCCCCTCCAGCTGGTGCAGCGCCAGCGCCAAAAGCGCCGGTCACGCGCTACAAGGCTGAGCTCCGAAAAGCTATCCGGCGCAACGCTGAAGAGCCGGATATCAACTTCCTGAACATCACAGCGATGCTCGACATCATGACGATCATCCTGGTGTTCCTGCTCAAGAGCCTCGGGGAATCGAGCGCCTCGATCCCACAGAGCGACGACCTGAAACTGCCGACGTCGATCATCAAGACTCAGCCTGCCAACGAGGGCGTGCTGGTCACGATCTCGAAGACGCAGATCTTGGTCGGCGAAGATCAGGTCCTGAAGCTGCCCAGCCGTGAGTCACTCGCGCAGAGCGGTGTCGGCGCCAGCCACAAGCGCAGCGGGCCGAACGATCTCTACATCGTGCCCCTCGGCAACGCGCTGCAGCGCACTCGCAAGACCGACAAGGTAATTCGTCAAGCCAAAGGGCAGGACGCGTCCATGTCCGAAGCGATCATCATCGCGGACCAGACGACGCCCTATCGCCTCCTGATCGAAGTCCTGTTCACACTCGGACAGACCGAGTACGGCAAGTACCACCTGATGGTCATGCAGGGTAAAAAGGGCGGCTGAGGTCGCGCTCCGCGGACTCCACCGGCTCCCACTTTCCCCTACCCTTCACGCTTGCGGCGACTTCACCGTACTGCTAGTCAAGTGACGGCTCGTCGCTCCGGGAGGAGCGTTCCGACCACATAGGTCGCGCCAGCCCTACTGGTAAATCTGGTCCTCCCCAGCGGCACCCCACGAGTGCTCCGTGATCGAAATCGGTCTGATTCTCGGTATCAACCTAGCCGGGCTCATTTTCGCAATGGGCCTGTGGCGTTGGATCAGCGCGCGTAGCGCCGGCGGTTCCGCGATCGGGCGACTTGGGGCCGCTGTGGACCGCGCCGCCAGCTCGTTTTTGGGCCGCGCCAACCGACTTGTCGTCCTCGTCACCGTGCTGCTGCTCGTGTGCAGCTTCGGTATGTACGCAACCATCGGCGCGGGGCTGAGCGCCGCGCTGTGGGTCGTCCTGGCGGTTCTGTGCGGCGCCATAGCTGTCATCGGCGTCGCCCACGTTGCGACGCGCATCGCGGTGACCGCAAGTCCCCGGACGGTCTCGGCGTCCAGGGTCAGTTTAGACCAGTCGCTCGCGATTAGCGCGCGCGCCGGTGGCGCGATCGGGCTTGCCGTCGACACGGCCAGCGCCCTTTGCGTCGCTGGGCTGTTTGCCCTGCAGTACGGTTTGGGTGGTGGTTTCAACGCAGAAGCCGACACATCCGGCCCGCTGGCGATCAAGGTGGCCGCAGCTCTGCCCGGGGTTCTGCTCGGCGCGGCTGCCGCGGCGATGACGATCCAGTCCGGGTCGGTAATTTACCATACAGCAAGCGACATCGGGGCTGACTTCGGTGGCGAACGTGAGGCCGGTCTCACACATGACGACCCGCGAAACCCCGCCGTGGTCGCGGACCTCGTCGGTGACCACCTCGGCACCGCTGCTGGTCGATCAGTCGATCTATTCGTCGCGTCAACTGCAGCCCACGTGGCAGCGCTGGTCACGGGAACCGCATTGTGGAGCCTGAACCGAAACCTGATCCCGTCTCCGCTGGGTATTGCGATGCTACCGCTCATCATTCGCGCTTTCGGAGTAATCGCGTCTACTTTCGGGGTCCTCGTGGTGCGGACGACCGACGCGGCGCCAGCCGTCGGGGCGCTGTGGCGCGGA
>JAUIKB010000567.1 GCA_030430975.1 Polyangia bacterium | reverse complement strand
CCGCAGTAGCTGCCGTTGGCGATGAAGGTGGACAGCATCGGAGCCTCCCAGTGCCCGTCTCCCTCCGGCCCCTGCCAGCGGATCCGGACCGGGCCCGGTTCGTACTTCAGCAGCGTGCCCACGGTCGCCTGAAGGAAGGTGAGCCGCCCCCCCAGGCGCTTGGAGGCGCGGTTGGCCCGGTCGACGACATCCCCGTTCGCCCCGAAGCCCGCCACGTTCACGTCACCGCAGCCGAGGCCGAGGACGAACATGGGTAACGACGCCGCCACGGTCCTGCTCGTCGGCAACCCCAACGTCGGCAAGACGACGCTGTTCAACCTCCTTGCGGCCCAGAACGCGCGCGTCGGCAACTACCCGGGGATCACCGTTGAGCGACGCGAAGCGCCGCTTCGGCTTGCCGACCGCGTGGTTCAGCTAGTCGACGTCCCTGGCACCTACTCGCTCAGCGCCCGGTCGACCGAGGAACAGGTGGCCATCCAAGCCACCCTCGGCATGGCCGGCAACGAGCCACCCGACTTGGTCGTCGTGGTGGTCGATGCGACGCAACTGGTCCGCAATCTCTACCTCGCTCTTCAGCTCGTCGAGCTACGTGTGCCGCTGTTGATCGCCGTCAACATGATGGACGAGGCCGAAGACAACAGGCCCTCACCCGACGCCATTTCGGGCATGTTCGGGGTCCCTTGCGTCGGGACGGATGCACGATCTGGTAGCGGCATCGACGAACTGCGAGCCGAGATCGACCGAGCGTTGCGCTCACCGTCCACCGGCACGTTCAGCGTCAAGTACCCGGCGCTCGTGGAGGCACCGCTCGACGACGTATCGCAGCACCTACCCGACGCGTGGCGCGGCGCGCCCCCCCGGGAGCGCGCGCTCGCGCTATGGGCGCTGCTGAGTATCGACGAGGACGACGAGCTTGTCGGCATCGATCCAGGACTGCGCGCCGCGGTCCTGAACCACGCCGCCGACCTGAAGGCGCTGGACGACGCGATCATCGGTGCGCGCTACACCGCCCTCGACGAGCGAAGCGCGAGCCTGTTCGAGCAGGCGCCAAAGCCCGCCACCCTGTCGACATCCGACCGAATAGACCGCGTGCTGTTGCACCCGGTCTTCGGTTTCGCGGCCTTCATCGCGATCATGTTCGTGGTCTTCCAAGCTCTGTTTTCGTGGTCGGACCCAGCCATCAGCGCCATCGAGGGCGGCGTCGGCTGGCTGCAGGGTTGGGTGCGCGGCGTCGTGCCGCCCGGATTCATCCATGATCTGCTCGTTGACGGCGTCATCGGCGGCGTGGGAAACGTCGTGGTGTTCCTGCCGCAGATCCTGCTGCTTTTTTTCTTCATCGGATTACTTGAAGACTCTGGTTACATGGCTCGCGTCGCGTACTTGATGGATCGAATCATGAAAGCGATGGGACTACACGGTCGTGCGTTCGTGCCGATGTTGAGCGGATTCGCGTGCGCGGTCCCGGCGATCTTAGCGACCCGCACTATGGAGCGGCAGCGCGACCGGCTTTTGACGATGATGGTCGTCCCGCTGATGACATGCTCGGCGAGGCTGCCCGTCTACACGCTGATCATCGCTGCGTTATTTCCGCCGTCGAAGGCGTTCGGCGCCGTCCCCGTCCAGGGCCTGCTGATGGTGGGCATGTATCTGTTCGCCACGGTGATCGCACTGTTGGCGGCAGGGGTGCTCGGGCGAACAGCGATCAAGGGCCGGCGGATTCCGCTGCTGCTCGAGTTGCCACCGTACCGGCGTCCGTCGCTGCGCGCCACGCTGCGCATGATGCGTGAACGCGGCACGGTGTTTCTGAAGGAAGCCGGAACCGTGATCCTGGCGTGCACGATCGCATTGTGGGCGCTGCTGGCGTACCCGAAGTTCGACGCGCCGCCGGACATGCCCCCAGAAGCGCAAGCTGCCGCCCAGCTGGAACACAGCTACGGCGGACGTATGGGCAAAGCGATCGAGCCGACGATCGCGCCGCTCGGCTTCGACTGGAAGTTAGGTGTCGGCATCATCGGCGCGTTTGCGGCTCGCGAAGTGTTCGTATCGACGATGGGTTTGGTCTACGGCCTAGGCGAGGTGGATGATGAAGCCGCACCCTTGCGCGAGCGAATCCGTCGTGAGACCCGGCAGGACGGTAAGCCCGCGTATCCTCCGCTCGTCGGCCTCAGCCTCATGGTGTTCTTCGCTCTGGCCTGCCAGTGCATGAGCACCGTCGCTGTCGTCAAGCGGGAGACCCGCGGCTGGAAGTGGCCGCTGTTCATGGTCGGCTACATGACGGCGCTGGCGTGGTTCGCAAGCTTCCTCGTCTACCAAGGCGGCAAGCTGCTCGGCTTCGCTAGCTGACCGGCGCCGCCATGTGCCAGTCGAGCTGATCGCTCAGCATGCGCAGCATCGCGTGCCCGCGCACGCTGCTTCCCTTGGTGTTCAGCCGGGGACTGAACACCGCCAGCCCGGCGCGCCCGGTGGCGACGGCCACGATGACTCCCGACACGCCACTTTTTGCTGGCAGTCCCGTGCGGGCCAGATGCGCTCCCGACTCATCGTACATGCCGCACGTCGCCATGAGCGCCGTGACCTGGCGGACGGTCTTTAGCGAGATAACCCGTTTGCCGTCTGGAGCCACACCGCCGGAGGCAAGAATCGCCGCTAGCCGCGACGCATGGGAAACGGTCGCCTCGTAAGAGCACAACGAGAAGTAGAGTTCGAGCATCTGCTCGACATCGCCGCTCACAATACCGCTGCTCTTCAGCAGGTAAGCGATCGAGCGGTTCCGATCTCCGGTGCGGCGCTCAGAAGCCCACACCCGCTGATTCACATTGAGCTCCGCGCCGTACAGCTTGGCGATCCATCCATCGAGCCATGCCAATCGGTCTTCTAGGTTGCCTCGCAGCATGCCGCACAGCGCGATAGCGCCCGCGTTGATCAGCGGGTTCGCGGGCAGCGTCCCATGCTGATCCAGGCGCGCCAGCGAAGCGAAGCTACTCCCGGACGGCTCCTGCCCCACCTTGGAGAAGACGGCCTCTGAGCCCTGCTCCTCAAGCAAGCCGATCAGCGTGACGAGTTTGGCGGAGCTCTGGAGGGTGAATTGGTGATCCACATCGCCCACCTGATACAGCGACCCGTCGACCAGTTGGGCGGCGGCCGCCGTCGCATCGAGTGGAGCGTTGGCGAGCTCGGGAATATAGGTTGCGGGTTCTCCCTCGACGATCTGAGCAGCGTCGTCGAGAGCGCGCGCCAAAGCGGACTGCACGTGAACCGGTGTGTCGGCCATGGGGGCGGTGTAACACGGGTCGCGGTCGGGCGCGGCGCTGGACAAACCGCTGGTCGCGCGGGGGCGAGGCTCTACGAACGTCAGGTGAACGTTTATGACGTCGCTGTTGTTGGCGCCGGCTTCGGCGGCCTGGGTGCCGCCCTGGGCTGCGCCGAACGGGGCGCCAGCACCGTGCTCTTCGAAACGCTGCGGTATCCCGGCGGCTGCGCCAGCACCTTCCAGCGCCGCGGACACCGATTCGAGTCGGGCGCCACCATGGTGAGCGGCTTTGGCGTCGGTCAGCAGTTCGCGCGTTGGCGAGACCGGCATGATCTCGGTGTCCAGATCGAACCGCTCGATCCCGTCGTCGAATTCCGCAACGCGGATTTCACACTCGCGGTGCCATCCGACCGCGCCGCCTACGTCGACCGCATCTGTGCGCTACGCGGCGTGCCGGGCCCCGAAACGCGCGCCTTCTTCGACCGACAGCTCGACGTAGCCGACCTGCTGTGGGCGTTCTTGGACGACTCGCGGCTCCTGCCTCCCCTCGACGCGCGCGCGGTCGCACGCCACGCGCTGCGTCTTCCCCGCTACGCGGGACTGCTCGGACTGTTGGGCCGACCGCTTGTCGAGATCTTGGCGCGATACGGCATCGAAGACTGCAGGCCGCTCCGCCACCTTCTCGACTCGATCTGCCAGATCACAGTGCAGGCACCGTCGGCCACAGCCGAGGCGACGTTCGCCTTGCCGGCTTTGGACTACTTCTTTCGGGGAACGGGACATGTGGTCGGTGGACTCGGTCAGCTCGCCTGGGGACTGACGGGTGCGTTCGAGCGACTGGGCGGCACCGCACACTTCGCGGACCGAGCACTGAGCGCCGCGCCAGCCGGCGGCACTTGGCGGCTCACCACCCGACGACGCGAAGTGCTTGCGCGCTGCCTCGTATTAAATCTATTGCCTCAGGACGCGGCTACTCTGCTCGGAAGGCAGCACGTCGCTCGGGAACTCGCCTGCGACATCACGACCGGCTGGGGTGCCTCAATGCTGTACGGGGCGTTCAAGCCAGATGCCGACCTTCCGGACCATGCGTTCCACCTGGACCTGACGACCGACTGCGGTCAACCGCTCCACAGCGGCAACCATGTATTCTGCTCGGTGTCGGCTCCAGGCAAAAAGCGCACGCTGACGTGTTCCACGCATATTCCCATGCAACAATGGTTGAGGCTGGACGACGACGGGCGTGCCGCATTCGCCGCCGACGTGCAGCGCGCGATCAGCCACACCCTGGCCGCTCGGGCTCCCGAGGTGGTGGCCGCCCTCGACTGGACCATGCCGGCGAGTCCGCGGACGTTCGCTCGGTTCACCGGTCGCGAACATGGCTGCGTCGGCGGAGTCCCTCGGCTCGCCGGGCTCAGCGGGCTGAAACAAGTCGGGCCGATGGCTATCGACAGCCGTTGTTACTTGGTCGGTGACAGCGTTTTTCCCGGACAAAGCGCGCTGGCGACCGCGGTCGGCGGAGAACGCACCGCAGAGGCGCT
>JAUIKB010000566.1 GCA_030430975.1 Polyangia bacterium | reverse complement strand
AATTCTAGGAGAATCGACGTCTTTCACGTCGCCGCGACGCTCCACCACCCGACGACCTTTCCATGCCCACGTATTTGCTGGAATTGACCTACGACGGCCGGGATTTCGCCGGTTGGCATCCTTGTCTCGGCGCTGTTTTGGGGGTGGCTCTGGGGACCTGTCGGCCTGGTGTTAGCAACGCCCCTGACCGCGTGTCTCGTGGTAGTGGGGCGTCACCTGCCGCAGCTCGAATGGTTGTATGTGTTGCTCAGCGATGAAGAGGCGCTGGCGCTGCACGCCAAGCTTTATCAGCGCCTGCTTGCGCTGGATCCCGAGAGTGCGTCCGACATCCTCGAGCAGAACAAAGAAAAACTAACCCAAGCCGCGATGTTTGACGACGTTCTACTGCCGGCGCTGCGGATGGCTGAACGTGACCGCCACGACGAGGTCACTTCTCCGGATCGCGCCGAGCGGGTTCACGAGAGCTTAGACGCGCTTGTCAAAGAGGCGTGTCGGCATCCATCAGACGACACCGCCGCTGAAGTGCTCTGCGTAGGGGCGTCGGATCATGCAGACCACCTGAGTGCCATACTAGCGGCGGACCTGCTGCGTGCGCAGGACGTACCAGCCATGGCCTCAGAAGAAGCGCTGGAATCGAGCAAGCTGATCCAACTGATCGCCAAGAAAAAGCCGCGCCTCGTACTAGTGAGCGCCGTGCCCCCGGTCGCGACTGTCCAAGCTCGAGAGCGTGCTCGGAAACTCGCGCAGCTCTTTCCTAGGCTACCGGTCGTAGTCGGCGTGTACCTCGACGTGATGCCTACGAAGGCGCGCGACCGGCTGCTCGCGACCGGCGCCGTCGGTATTGCGGAGTCGTTGGCGGAAGCCGTGGAGATAACCCGCAAGGTGCTCAGCGGCGAGCGGGCGCCAAGCTCGACGGCTGCGTAGCTAGCGGTCCTTCGGGAGCTCTGCCCAGGGGCGCACGCCGTAGCGGAGTGCCAACAAGATGTCCGTCAATTTGTGCTGGTAGGGCCCGCCTCCGAGAAGTGGTTTGATCAACCGGCCCGTCAATGCGCTGGCGCGTGACGGATGCGAGATGATCAGCGCGATCTCCGAGTCTCTCGGCGACGGGCTTCCGTGCCAGGAGTGATACCCCGGTGCAGAGAACACGTATCGATGCTCCGGTCGATCGCGGTCGCCGTTGTGAGCGAGCACGATCAGGTCGCCAGCGCGGTCAGCAGCGGGACCGTTCACCAGCTGCTCGATGCGCTCGGTGAACTGAGTGTACACGTCGCCCTTGCGCTTGGAGAACGCCTGGAAACTCGTCAGATCGCTCGCGCCTTCGTAGACGCCGTACCCGCGGGGGCTACGTACAATGATCGCGTCGATCGTCCCGCGAAGGGCGCTCACGGGGGCACCTGTTCGGTTGCTGCGGTGAAGCGCCTCGGCCGCTGCGAGCACGTCCTGCTCGTAGCGAGGCGGCTTTTTCCAATCGCACGCTTCGCCGGCCTTCGGGCAGGTGCTCCGATCGGCCAGATAGAAATAGCCAAACGCTCCCTGATACGCGACCACTGCAGAGAAGTCGTGATCGGCTGGAACTCGGTGCTTCATCGGTCTGACACGGAAGCCTGCGTCCTTCAGCGCGGCGGTGGGCTCGTCCGGTTCACCGAACGAAAGCGAGTTGAGGTCGTTGCTAAGCACTTCTGTGTGGCCGTGGTCAGACGTCACCACCGTGTATCGGTTGGAATCACCGGCCTCGCTCAGGGCTGCGGCCAAGTCGGAAAACAGTGGGTCCAGAACTTCGACCAAGTATTCGCTCCGGGCGGTGTCCGGGCCCTGCCGCGCGGCGTGCGCAAACGCATCAATGCCGACTAGGTAGACGGTTAAGACGTCGGGCAGTGGGCTGCTTTCCAGCTCGTCGACGACCGTATCGACGACCTCCCCGTCTAGACTTGCGTAGAGCGTGCTCGCGGTTCGACTGCTCGCGGCCTCTTTCAACGCTTCTTCGACCTTCGCGCTGAACGCGTCGATGAATACGGCGCGACTAGCAGTCAGGATGCGATCGGCCCCCGTATGAATCGGGTGAGCGGCGACCCAAATCGAGACGTGTGGGTCGTGCTGGCGCATCAGTTCATACACCGTCGGCACGCGCAAGAACCCTCCAGCGTAGTTCTCAGTGTAGTTCTTGAGAGGCAGCTCCGGGTCATCGATCGTGACCGGCGCCGGGGCCGCGAATGTCCTGGTCTGGCGAATGAAAAACTCGTTTCCCGCCATCCCATGATGGGCGGGCGTGCGTCCCGTGAACGCCGATGCCCACGCGACCATCGTTGTCGACGGAAGCGCTGATAGCATTGAATGGTTCTTGTACAGGGCCTTGTCTGCTTTACCGTGCAGTAGTTTGGTGAGTCCTGGTAAACGGCCCTTCTCAAGCTGGTCGTACAAGAGCTTTCGGCCCACGCCGTCAAGAGCGAGGATGAGGAGCTTGGGGCGGTCGAGTTGACTTGCGGCGGGCGCGGATTCCGACCGCTGCCTCAGCGCGCGCGTCTCGCCGTGAGCTAGAACTTTTAGAAATGCCTCACCCTTGACGGCCAGCAGGCCCAACAGCGCCGCGATGGTCAGCCCGCCGACCAAGTACCATCGGGAGCGAGGCGTCCCGGTCACGTCAGCCGACATAACGACGCCTAGAATGCAGCGCGGTAGCCGATGGTGCTGGCCAGCGCATCGTCGATCGAGAGTTGGTCGGGATTGTCGATGTAGTCGGCCATGAACGGATAAATGCTTGAAATCTGGTAGTACAGGCCTACCCGTTCAAGGACGCTGCTGTCGGGTACCCAGTCGACTCCAGCTCCGAGAAACGCCTGGAAGTGGAAAGCAGTCGGCCTGTAGTAGCCGGAGGAATAGCGGTCGGGGTAGCGGAATTCAAACTGGTCGCCGATCGCGTACAGCACGCCCAAGCCAACCTCGAGCGGCTGGAATCTAAACTGGCCAGCACGAACCTCAAACGGCCGGGCGCTGACTTCGAGTGACAGCGTGCTCACTCCGCTGTCGTTCACCTCGTTCGGGGAGTATCCGTACAGCAGCCCCACGTTCAAGATGTCGTCGAATGCGGCGTATCCGAGCCCGGCCGAGTAACGTCCTCGCAGTCCGCCGGTTTGGACCTTGGCAAAGTCAGGGACATACCAGCCGAGGCGATCCGTGTCGCGCGGGGGGGTAGGCGTGTCGCGGACGGTCGGCGCCACGGACCCCATGTCGGCTCGATACTCGGGCGTCGCGGGTAGGGTGCCGGAGCTCTGAGCGAATGCCGCCGGTGAGAGCGCGACGCCGACGAGTGTCCCCAATCCGGCCAATGTGGTCGTGATTGCTCTGCGCGGCATCATCGCTCCTCCTTCGTGGGAGTAACAGGCGTGCAGTCGTTGAATATGCACTTTTCGAACTCGTAACGTTGGCCATAGTCGAAGACGCTGACGACCGTGTACGTGAAGACCTTCTGGAATGTGCCGCATTGAAGCAGTGTGGAGGTCTCGTACTCCTGCAGCTCGTACTCCTCGAGGTGGCCGTGGACGACCAGCGAAACGGGGTTGGCTCGGAGGACGCCCGCGTAGGTCACGCGGTCCTGCTCAGCCTGTGCTCCGTCCGGTGCTGACGGATCCTGATGGGTGACCCAAATCGCGGTTTCATCGCTTTTGATGTCGGCGTGCTGCGCCTCGAGCCAGTTCCATTTCGGTGCCTCGCCGGGAAACTCGAGAGCGTTCGAGTTGAAAAAGACGAACTTTATTTTCCCGTAGCGAAAACTAAAGTCGAGCGGACCGTATAGATCTCCGTAGATCTCCGCGCCGTTGGCGATAGCGTCATGGTTGCCGACCACCGCCAGGTACGGAACGTTGAGCTCGCGCAAGGCGTTGTGCCCGGCCTCGAACTCGCGTGCCAACGAAAAGTCCGTGAGGTCTCCAGCATGCAGGACGAAGCGAATATCGTCGCGTGCGTTGATCGCGGTCACGGCGTCGGCGGTTGCGTCGTAGGCATCATGCGTGTCGCCGATGGCGACGAACTTGAAATCGGGCGTTGGCGATTGGGCCTGTATTCGAGCCAAATTGCGACCGTTGACGTTGCCTTCCACGTCCAGATCATCCCCGAACGGACTCGCAGTCAGGCAGCCCGCGCCGACTAGGGACGCGGCTACCAGCGAAATCAGATACTTAATGCGGATCACTGTGTGCTGTCCTTTCAGCTGGACGAAGTGCCGTTCGACGCGCGGCGGGACTGCGGTTTGAGCATTGGCAGCTCGTTGAGCATCGTCGTGAGGTCCTGCCCACCCTTGATGCCGAAGTCGAGCGTCTGAATTGGGAACGGGATAACGATACCAGCGGCGTCGAACGCCTTCTTAAGCCGGAGCACTGCGTCGCTTTGAGACACGAACACGTCGCCCTGGCAGCTGTAGTCGACCCACACGCGTGCGACGAAGTTGATCGAGCTGCCGCCGAACTCGCGGTAGAGAATCTCGATGTCACGGCTAGCTTTGCGCCCAGCGGTCTGTTGAAGGGCGTCGCGAGCAACTTCTCGCACCTTCTCCAAGTCCTCGGCGTAGGAGACACCGCACTCGAGTTCGATTCGGCGACAATCGGTCGCCGTGTAGTTGATAAGCTTGTCTTGATAGATCTGTTTGTTCGGGATGATCACGTGCCGACCGTCCAACGTCTCCAGTTCGGTCGTGCGGATGTTGATACTCGACACGTTGCCAAGCACTCCGTTGGTCTCGATCGTGTCGCCGATTTTGAAGGGGTGGCTGGCGCCGGCGGCGAGACCGATGCCGCTGATGATGTTCGCT
>JAUIKB010000565.1 GCA_030430975.1 Polyangia bacterium | reverse complement strand
CGGCGGTCCAGGCCGACGTCGTCGTCCAGGGTCTGCCGGGATACCGCTCGATCGTTCACGAGCGCGAGCACGGCCTGGCGCTCGGCTTGCTCGGAGGATTGCTCGCCGTGAATGTAGCCGTTGTCTTGGGCGTACTTGAGCAGCTTGTTGATCGCCGAGCTGCCGACGTAGGCGACACGGTCGACCTCGCCGATGTTGTCGAAGCGTTCGTCGTCCGTTGTTTGATCCTGGCCGTCTTGGCCCATGCGGACGGCGATCAGGTTGCGAGCAGCTCGCGAGTCGAGACCGGCGTCGTCGTCGAGGATGGTCTGCGTGACGCGATAGTCGTTCAGGACAGCTATGACGCCTTGTTCTTCTGGGGTACCTGGCTCGACGAACGAACCGCTCTCCCGCGTCGGGTCGCCGCCGGTCGCTGGGTCGGCGGTTTGGGACTGGCAAGCCGAGGCGGCTACGGCAACGGCGATAAGGGCAAATGAGATCGAACGCATCTTCTGCTTCTCCAAGGAGTGAACGGAAGTACGGGCTCTTCTGCGAAGTTCTCCGGATTTGGTCACACCCGATGTCGACAGTGAGGTGTGAGCGAGGGCCGTGTCGCCGGCCCCGGACCGCAGGCGCTACGTAGTGTAGCGCTTTGTACGGAGATGTAGGTACCACACGCACCTTGTCCGCGCAAAGCGCTTTGTCGCAGTGCGGCATACGTTTTCGTGTCGCTAGAATCCTGAAACCCGTGTCATCGGGCTGTTGGGGGCGATTCCGGTCAGTTGCACGCTCAATACAGCCGAGCGGGCCGGCGATCGGCTCAGCCAGAACGGCATCGCATCGCGTGCGGCTGCGATGAGGACAGGCGCGGACGTGCGGGCCGGAAGCCAGATTTCCCAGAGCCATCTGACCAGATCGTTAGCCGCGTCGGCGCGGTCGACGAGAACCATCGGACGAGCCGGTCCCAGGCTGTCCCGCCAGGCTGCGTCGATGCTGCGTTGAAAGTCGGTGGCGGTGCCGTCCAGGACGGCGCCGGACAGGAACGCCGTGGGTACGTCGTCGAGCTGCGCGCGATACCAGAGCTCCTGAAGGAGCCGGGTCTTGCCGCTGCCCTCGCGCCCGCTGAGCCACACCATCGCGGTGTCGAACGGTAGATTCCGCAGGACGTCCAAGTCCTCGGAATCGTGCGGTCCATTGACGAAGCGCCGATGGTTGAGCTCCGCCAGGCTGCTGACGGTGGCGCGCGTTGATTGCGCACGGGCGGCGAAGCGATAGCCGGCTCCTCGAACGGTTCGAATAAACCGCGGACGGACCGCCGAATCACCTAGGACATTGCGCAAAGTGCGGATCGCGGTCGGAACTACTTCCGGAACGACGGATTCGCCCCGCCAGACCTCGGCGAGGAGCTCTTCCTTGCGCACCACGCGGTCGCGACGGGTCACCAAATAGGTCAACAGCTGAAACACACGCGGCTGCATAGCTACCGGACGTCCAGCCCGTCGCAGTTCTAGGAGGTCGGGGTCCAGTTCGAATTCGTCGAAACGCCACATACTCTCAAGGTATCGGTCGACGTATCCCGTTGCTTGAGCGCTGTCTGAGCAGATGCTGAAATTCGGGTCACCGGCGGCTGCGTTCGCGCTATGGACCGAGCATGGACGCTGAAACGATCGTCGACACCACCGCCGCGCTCGACACGCTGTCCGAACTGCCGCGGACCGGTTGGCTTCTCCGCGGTATCCGACCCTGCGAGTCGATCGCCGATCACAGCTTCGGCGTCGTGCTCGTCACCGCCATGCTCATCGACGCCCTGCGTGAGCAGGGCCTGAAAGTTGACGGCGAACGGGCGATGAAGCTAGCCGTGCTGCACGACGCGCCGGAAGCTCGCACGGGAGACATTCCGATGCCCAGCAAGACGGCCGAGGTTGCCGATGCGATGGACTCGCTCGAGCGACGCATCGCCAGCGAGTTGCTACCGGACAGCTGGCTGCACCTGTACGCGGAGCTCGAAGCCGGAAGTTCGCTCGAGGCTCGCGCGGTCAGCGCCGCCGACAAGCTTCAGATGATGATTAAGGTCATGGTCTACGAGCGGCAGGGCCGAGGTTGTCTTGAGGAGTTCTGGGCTAACCCGAACAACTTTCGGCATCGGGACTTGGATATCGCCAAGGACGTGTTTCGGTTGGTGTGCGAGAGGGCAGGGCACCCGTGCCCCGTCCCGCTCTAGATCCGGCGATGGTCGGCCCGCCAGGCGTCAGCGTCGTCGCTGGTTTTCTCGGTTCCGGAAAGACCACGTTTCTCAATCGCGTGCTGCGGGCGGACGTCGGCGTGAGGATGGCGGTGCTCGTGAACGATTTCGGCGAGCTGAATATCGACGCTGAATTCATCGAGTCTCATGATGGCGACACGATCGCCCTGACCAACGGCTGCATCTGCTGCACGATCCGTGATGACTTGCTCAGTGCTCTGCGGCGCGTGTTCTCATTCGAGCCCAAGGTCGAGCATGTTCTGATCGAAGCCAGCGGGGTCGCGGATCCACGGGCGATGAGCCAGACGTTCTTTCATCTTGAACAGCAGAAGCGCATCCGGCTCGATGCGCGCATCGCCGTGGTCGACGCTGAACAACTGCCGGCGCTAGGACCACGAGATCTGAGCTTGGCGCATGACCAAATGAGCGAGTCCGACGTTGTATTGATCAACAAGTGCGATGCTGCCGAACGGACGGCGCTCGACTGGACGAGAAAAGAGGTCGCCAAGTTCGCGCCGCGTGCTGCGGTTGCGGAGTGTGAGTACGCAGGCGTACCACTCGAGCTAGTGCTGGGCGTAGGCGCATCCACGCCTCAGTCCGAGCAGCCCGACCCGGTCGATCACGCTGACGAGTTCACTACGTTTGCGTTCGAGTCGGCGGAGCCCCTGTACCTGGCGCAACTGCGGCAAGCGGCGGTGGAACTGCCAGCGGGAATCTATCGGGCGAAGGGCGTAGTGGCGCTCCACGAGTTGCCCGAACACGCCGTTCATCTCAACGTGGTCGGTCGTCGCGCTCGCGTAGACCGCGGTTCAGCCTGGGGGGATCGACCCCGTACGACCAGGATCGTGTGTATCGGACGTTCCGGTGGCGTTGACCTGGAACAGTTACAGCGCCACTTTTACGGTTGCGCTCAAGCGCCAGCCCGACCGTCGGTGCTATCGCGGGCGATCGATTGGGTGAGGCGAAGAACCTAGCGCTGAAAGCCGATCAAGCCCCGAGGCTCGCGCGCGCCAGGTCGTGGTCGGAAAACGGCACTGTTCGCCCCCGGGCGGTCTGCGTTTGCTCATGGCCTTTGCCCAGCAGCAGAATGCCGTCGTCTGGACCCGCGTCCGCTATTGCGGTTTGAATTGCTCGCGCTCGGTCGACGATGCCGCTGCACTCAGCCGGGCATCCTCGGCTTGCTGCCAACAGCGTTGCGACGATGCTGTCGGGCGCTTCGTCGCGGGGATTGTCTGAGGTGAACACGACACGATCGGCGTATGCCGCCGACGCACGGGCGATTCGGTGTTTCTGCTCGCGATCGATGCCGCCGCCCGCTCCCGTGACGATGGTCAACCGGCCCTGACAGAGGCTGCGTGCGGTGTCGACTGTCGCTGTGATCGCGGCCGCCGAGTGGGCGTAGTCGATGACTACCAACGGCTGGCTGTTGACGACCTCGAACCGCCCCGCGACCGGCGCGGCGTTGGAGATTCGCTCCGCAGCCGACGCGGCATCGACGCCGCATGCGGTGGCGGCCAGCAGGGCCGCGACAGCGTTGAACGCGAAGGGTGCGCCCACGTAGCGCGTGCGCAGTGCTCCGTCGACGGCGTCTGCGATGGTTGAACGCGCCAGGCCAATGCTCGTGCCGGTGGTCGAAGCGTCGACCCGTTCGATCGCCAGATCGAGAGGCGCGATCGCAGGCTGCGTGGCGTGTCCGAACCAGAGCCGCAGCACTGTCGAAGGAATGATCTCGTCGAGTAGCTTCGAGGCCGGATCCGAGCCGTTGAGCACGGCGAACCCGTCGGCGGGGAGTTTCAGAAACAGCTGTGCTTTAGCGGCCAGATACGCTTCAAGCGAGCCGTGAGTGGCGAGGTGGTCGACTGCCAGGTTCGTGAACACGCCGCCGCCGAATTGCCAATTGCCTGCGAACCCTTGTGCGAGCGCGTGGCTCGTTACTTCGAGGACGGTCGCTTTAGCGCCGACGCGGCGGGCGTGCTCAACGGCGCGGCGAAATCCCGCATACGTCTTCGGCTCGTCGATGACCACGTCGTCGATCGCGTAGCCAAGCGTTGTCTCGACAAACACGGGCCCGAGCGCTTGGAGCGCGGAACCCAACAGTGACGTGGTGGTGGTCTTGCCGTTCGTTCCGGTTACGCCAACGCTCGGCATTGCCGCTTGCACGTCTACCGTTGTGTCTATGTCTCGGCGCGCTGGCAACCAAACAAAAAAAGACTCGGGCGGGGCGTCCAGCGCCCCGCCCGAGTTCGACAGTAGTTGATCGCTTCAAATGGTCGCGATCGCGCCGCCCGGCAAGCCGGGCGGCTCGGGATTCATCAGGAAGATGACCCGCCGCTGCCGCCAGAGCTCGAACCACCCGAGGCTGAGCCGCCGGAAGCGGAGCCACCGGATGCTGAACCGCCGGAAGCGGAGCCACCGGATGCTGAACCGCCGGAAGCGGAGCCACCGGATGCTGAACCACCCGAGGCCGAGCCGCCGGAAGCAGAGCCACCAGACGCGGAGCCGCCGGAAGCAGAGCCGCCCGAGGCCGAGCCGCCGGATGCTGAACCGCCCGAGGCCGAGCCGCCAGATGCTGAACCGCCCGAGGAC
>JAUIKB010000564.1 GCA_030430975.1 Polyangia bacterium | reverse complement strand
CGAGACACCCTCAGAGGTGCACATCGTTGGTCCCGGTGTGCTGCGACGACGGTTCATTAAGTCCAAGTCTAGGTGGGTTTCAGACGTAGGTGACGCCGGCAATCTCACTCGCAGGGATGACCTGGGGTGGTTCTTGCGCGAAAAGGACGGCCAGGTCTACGCCTTTAGTATGAGTGGTGCGTTGGATTTCATTGAAGACAGTAACTCCAATCGACTGACTCTATCGTACGATGCTTCGATCGAAAGGCTGTCGCGGATCGAACACACGACAGGACAGTACATTGAGCTCTCCTACACGGATGACGGACGAATTGATGTCGCTTCAGATAGTTCCGGTCGTCAGGTCCAGTACATCTACGACCCGACCGGCGAGCATCTCCACCGCCACGAGCGCGAGGGCAAAGACATCCGTCCACGGGCCCGTGGCTCCGTAGCTGCGGGAGAACTGTTCCGGAGCGCCGTACTGTGGCGTAAACGACGTGATGGTCGTTCCAGTCTTCGCGAGCGCCGCCTGCATCTGCGTGTTGTCGGTCATCATCTTCGCAACGCCGAAGTCGAGCACCTTGACGGTTGGCTGTTCGGCGCGCGGGTCGCTGAGGACGAAGATGTTCGGCGGCTTGATGTCGCGATGCACGATGCCTTGGTTGTGGGCAACGTCGAGCGCTGCGGCCGCCGGTGAGAGAATTGCGAACGTTTCCGCGAGCGACCACGCAGGCCGGCCTTCAGCGATCGCTTCCTCGAGAACGATATCGAGGGGTTTGCCGTCCAGCCACTCGAGGACCATGTACGGAAGCCAGGTGCCGTCTTCTGTGGTCAGCGTGCCAACGTCTCGTGCCTGGACGATGTTGGCGGTCTGGCTCGACAGTTCGGTAAGCAGCGCACCCTCGTTAATGAAGTCGCGCTGCAGAGTTTCTCTTTGGTCTTCTGGCGCCGAGGACAAGCCCGAGAAGAACTTGATCGCGACCGGCTTGTTCCAGATGAGGTGCATGGCCCGGTAGACGAACGCGAATCCGCCTTCGCCAACTAGCTGCTCGACCCGGTACTTCTCGGAGACGGTTTTTCCTACAAGTCCTAGAGGGTCAGAGTCACTCATGCTGAACGGGTTTTCTAACGTGGTTGGTGGTTAATTGGAACTATCTGGCGGCGTTGGTCGTCCCTTGTTCAGTACGCAGCTCAGTTCCGAGTAGCGCGCCGCGCTCGGCTAGATCGGCGAGCACCCGTGCCGATCCGTCGATGACCGGTTGGGTGAGCGGAATGTCTAGAGCCTTGGCAGCGTCATTCAAGGCGTTACCTAAAGGTGATCCAGCCAGCAGTCGCCTAAGCAGCTCCGCCGCCATGGGCGTGAGTTCGAGGAAGCGCGTGGTGTGCTCGGGAGAGCGATACCCGAATAGCGCGACGGGTCGCTCTGCCGGAGCGGTGCGATCGCTGTCGGATTCACTGAGCTCATGAACGGCGAAGTCGTGTTTCATCAGTCGTGTTGCTTCTATGAAGCGCACCGGGTTGTCGAGCGTGAGTTCGGGCGTGACGAACTCGGTACTGCGGACAGGCATCGCGTTGAGTTCGATCACCACTGATTCGTGGCGAGCGAGCGACATCATATACGCGGGGACGCGCGGGTCGGTTTCCCAGTGCCCAGTGCAGAAATCGAGGAACTCAGTCGTGACGTCGCGTAGGTAATGAGTTCGAGGACCGCGCTCCGCCAGAAACCGGTCGAAGTACTCGTCGAACAACGCACCCATGCGCGCGACGACGCGAGGGATCGCTACCTGAACGGCGCTTCTGAGGTTCGCCCGTACAAGACGACGGTACACCATCAGACGCTTCAGACCGCCGTTGCGGAGCTGTTCAGCATCATGTTTTTCCACGCCGTGCCGCGATAGCCAGGTGTCGACAGCAAGCTTGTCGTCCGCGTCCAGCAGCGGGCCCAACGTTAGGTCAGCGATCGCGTCTTCCAGCGACCTCATGGTCGGCCTCGCGATGCGGCTAGACCGGCATCGTACGCGCGACGTACGACGTTCAGTTCCGCCAACAGGTCGGGCAGCGGTGGGATGTTGTTGTCGCGCTCAAGCAGGACCGGTACCGGGCCAGTGGACTCGACGGTGGACGTCAGGAGCTTCAACACCGGATCGATGACGCGGGCGCCGTGCGTGTCGATCACCAAGCCGTCGTCGCGCGTGAAGTGTCCAGCGATGTGGAGCTGCATCACTCGATCCAACGGCAGCTGGGCAATGAAGTGCGCCGCGTCGAAGCCGTGATTGAGCGAATTCACGTAGACGTTGTTGACGTCCAGCAACAGTCCGCAGCCGCTGCGTTCTAAGACTAGGCTAATGAAGTCGGCTTCGCTGAGCTCTTGGGCCCCCGGGTGCGCGTACCAGGAGATGTTCTCAAACGCCATCGGGACGCCAAGTCGATCCTGTATCGCGCGGAGACGGTCGGCGCAGCGCTGCGCCGTGGCCTCGCACAGTTTCAGTGGCAGTAGCTCGTGCAGGACGAGCGAGCCGGCGGTACTCAGACACAGGTGATCCGAGTGCCAGGGCGAATTGAGGCGCCGAACCTCGCGCTGGAGCTCGTCCAGATAGTCCGCAGCGGGCGGGTCGACGGCTCCGAGGGAGAGAGTCAAGCCGTGCGTGACGAAGCGGTACGACTCGCCAAGACGCTCGAGAGCTTCGGGGTAATAACCGCCCCGCCGCATGTAGTTTTCGGGCGAAACCTCGAAGAACGCTACGTCGATCGGCTGGTCCCGGTCGAGAACGTCGTCCAAGAATTCCCAGCGCAGACCCAGTCCGACGCCAGCGAGTTGGTTCTGCTCGGCCACTGCGTCCACAAGCATCAAACAAACGCAAACGTGGCGCCGTCAGGAGTCGCCGACTGTCGGCGACACCGGAGGCGCCACGTCGGGCCGGGCCTCAGCCGCAGGAGCCTTCGCCACAACCGGCACTTGCGCCGGCCTTCTTCTTTGGTGCCTTCTTCACAACCTTCTTGGGCTTGGGCTTGGGTGTGGGCTTCGTCTCCGCCGCGGGCGTCGCGACCTCTGTCTTGTCGTCGGCGGGTGGATCAGCTGCCGCCTCGTCGCCGCCTTCGTCGGTAGCCGGAGCGTCTTCTTCGTCCGCGGTGTCTTCGGTGGCCTCATTGTCGGGCGTGTCGGCTGGCGCTTCCTCATCCGCCTGCGCGGCGGGGACTTCCTGGGCGTCGACGGGTGATTCGGCTTCGGGAGCCGCGCCGCCGCAGGCGACCGTTCCGAGAGTTGCGAGGGTGGCGGCGATCGCGCCGAAGGAGAGTTTCTGTGCCATTTGATGAGTCCTTTAGTTTTCTATCTGGTTGGACATGGGCCAGCCAGGAGGCTTGATTCTCCCACCGGGGAGCCCATCCCTCAAGATCTGACTGTCGTCTTGCTTACGGCTCTGAGGCCGTACGGTTTCGGATTATTGCGTTTCAGCGTGGCTGGACGGTGTGGCTATGGGTTTTTGGGCCGTTCAGCTTCCAGCCGCAGGGAGACGGCCGCGTCACGTCCGACTTGTTTCCCCAGGAGCTTCATTCCCGCGGCAACGAAAACCCCCTTTGCGTCACGTGGCTTGATGTCATGGGACTTGAGTCCGACCATGATGGGCCGAACGGTTTCCAGTTCGATACGCGACGGGGCGGCATTTGGATCGGTGTCTTGTGCGTAATAGAAACGAGCTAAGAAACGTATCGTTCGCTCAACGCGAACCGAATTCAGCGTCAGAGCGCCGGTCGCCCTCAGTTTCACCTCGTAGCCCTTCGGCGGCGGCTCGCTCGGAGGTGCGGCGCTTCCGCTGGGGGCGGCGCTCGGTTTGGCGGCGGAGCTCGGCTTGGCGCTGGACGCGCTCGGCGCGGGCGGAGCGACCGGTTTACCCATCTCCGGGCGCGCGTGGCTTGCCTCATCGATCGAGCGGAGTTCAAAGCGCGCCCAGCGTCGGCGTTCTTGGTCCGTGGGCGGCTGATCCGCTCCGACCCGGAGCCAATTGCGAGCTTCTTCGGTCCGCAGCGGATCGATGGCTTCGCCGTCGTCCGCGAACATCCTGAGCGACCCCAGGTCGACTTCGATGTAGCCACGGGAGTTCTCCAGGGCCAGCACGTCCACCTCGAGTTGACCGCGCACCACGTTCATCACGCCGGTCGGAGTTGCGTCCCGACCCTTCAGCTTGACTTGGACACTACCGCTCGTAGCGACCCGGTAGGTGACACGGGCGGAGGCAGTCATGCCTGGCGACGACTGGGCGGGCCTGGGAGGAGGCTCGATCGGAACCGCCTTGTCTTCGTTAGAACACCCCAGAGACGCCGTCGCGAGTCCGATGGCTAGCAACGTCGATGAGAGCCGCGTCATGGGACTGTCACAGGTGGCACCCGCCGCCGCCCTGGGCAAGTTTCCGACGCTTCGCTCAGTGCCAGATGCCTACGCTGAAGCCGGTCGAGAAGTACCGCGGCGCGACATCGAGGGAGGCGCCCGCCCGCCAGGTAGTTTCGCGGTCGACTAGTCCGAACACGCTCCAGCTAAACAACCGTAGGTCGAAGCCAAACGTGCCGTGGAGCCGCGGCGCGCTGCTGCGAAACCGCGACGGTTCCCCGTAGGTGCCGGCCCGGACTTTGAGCCAGCCTGGAACGACCTCGCTTTCTGCACCGAGCCGGGGGGAAATTGTCGGCTCTTCACCCGAGCGCTGGACGACGCCGCGCAGGAACGATTCGACGCCGACGGCCCCTTCGACCGGTCCGGTGATTTTCAACGCGGTCGTGAGCAGCACCGAGAAGCGGGGTAGCGACCGGTAGTGTGCCTTGAGTCCGGCGACGATCG
>JAUIKB010000563.1 GCA_030430975.1 Polyangia bacterium | reverse complement strand
AGGTAACTCCGGCGAGGCGGGGACCGCCGGTTCGATATCAGCGGGAGGCTCGCTTTCCGCTGGTGGCTCGACGTCGACAAGCGGGGCCGGAGGAACGACGGGCGGCACCGGCGGTGCGGCGGGCAGCACCGGCGGTGCGGCGGGCAGCACCGCCGGCACAGGCGGCTCGGGTAGCTCGCTGCCACCGCTGCTGTGTCGCACGTGTGTGATCGATGCGAACTGCGGTAGCGGGCTCAACTGCATCCCGCTTACCGGCGGTGGCGGGGGCACATCTGGTGGCGGGGGCACATCTGGTGGCGGGGGCGCATCAGGTGGTGGCGGCGGGTCGTCTAGCGCAAGTGGAGGCTCCGGCGGAGATGGCGGATCATCCAGCGCAAGTGGAGGCTCCGGCGGAGGCAGCGCAGCAACGGCTGGCTCTGGAGGAAGCGGCGGCTCCGCGTCCGGCGGCAACGGCGGCGCGGGAGGGTCGATCTCAAGCTCAGGGGGAAACGCCGGCATGGGCGGTTCCTCCGGCTCCGGCACAAGCGAGATACGCAACGTTTGTCTCGAAACATGCGATCTCTCGGCGCCCGCCTGCCGCACTGGCTACGTTTGTCGCGACACAGGTGGGTCGAGCGCGGTTTGCTACCCGGAAACACCGTCGGACTGTGTTCGCGGTCAACCCAATGGTTCCCCGTGTACCGACAACAGTCAGTGCGCCGGCGACCATTGCCAAAACGGTTTTTGCTGCGATAGCGGAGACTGCTGCTCCACCGGCTACGACTGTCCGGCGCTGCAGCCCGCGGTGTGCGATTCACCCGCCAACTGCCAGGGTACCCAGATGGTGCCGACATGTGAGAGCAACCAGTGTGGAGCGCTTCAGGTCGTCGAGGACGACTCGGCGTGCACCGACCAGGTTGTCGCGATCGCGGACTGTGGCTCGTATCCGGCCGCGGCGTGTACGGGCGAGTCCGAACAAGCCATGCCATCCTGCCCGGACTCGTGCACGGCGCAATCAGAGTGCGTAGGTAGCGGCATCGAATGCAACGCGCAGGGCAAATGCTGTGCGCCGGATACGTTTGACTACGACGCCGATCCGGACTGCGAATGCACGGATTCTGACCCGCCAGACCTCGCTGCAACGTGCGCGGACGCAATCGACCTAGGAAACGTGGCCGATATTGGGCAAACCGTGCTCGCTTCCGGCAACCTGATTCGCGCGGGCCAGGAGCGCTGGTACCGCGTGCGCGCGACTGACTCAGCTGATACGTCCTGTGACAATTTTCACTTTGACGTCCGGTTCGCGTCCAATCCTGGTGGTGCGTTCGAGTTCCGGGTGTCGCGCGGAAGCTGCGCAAGCGTCGAGGGCTCCGTGGATTACGTCAACTATCGCTGGGCGACCGACTTCCGGGCTGTGCTCGCAAGTAGACTAGCGGGACAGTGCCCCTGCACGGCGTCGGGCGCAACCAGAGTCAATGACGTGAGTGTCTGCGAAAACGACTCGGAAGATTACTTCGTCCGAGTACGGCGAACGGCAGGCGCCCCCCTCGACTGCTCCGAGTACCAACTGGAACTGTCCAACGGCGTGTACGACACGCCCTAGTCCGCTTGCACGCGAAACTAGTCCGCTTGCACGCGAACTAGTCCGCTTGCACGCGAAACTAGTCCGCTTGCACGCGAACTAGTCCGCTTGCACGCGAAACAGGCCGACGGTGACCGGCCCCGAGTACGTCAGCCAGCTCTGACTGTGCCGGGCGGGCAGCGTGCGTTCGAACACGGGTTCCAACGTCCACCGACTCTCGAGATCGGCGCACAGCGCTCGCCCCTCGTCTGACGAACAAAGCGAGCTGCGATAGTAATACTGTGGGATTGGTGCGTTTGCGTCTCGTGTACCGTGAATTCGCTGGTCGTCGAATCCGAGCGCCGCGTACACGGGCAGAAACAGCACGCGCCGCCCCGCACGACCGACGTAGGCGATGCGCTGGCCCTTCACCTGCTGTCGCCAATCAAGCGCTGCGGTCGTCTCAAGGGAATCCACAGACCGCCAACGCGCGATCGGCATCTGCAGCAGTGCGTACACTGACGCAACGACCGCCAAGACGGCGCCGCCGCCGTTTTGCCACGATGTGCTGGCCCCACGAAGCGCCGCCGCAGCACACGTAACAAGCGCCGGTACAAACAGGCGATCATGTGCAGCGCTGATCAATGGATTGTCCTCGATAACCACGTTGGAAACATGTGTGGTATAGACGATCGCTGCCGCAGCCAAAGCACCCGCAAGCAAACGATTCCGAATGAAGCCGAGCGCCGCGTAGGCGACCGCCATGCCGCCGAGTCGCGCGATCACGCCGGAACTACCCACACCCATCATCTCAGTGCGGTAGTACCGAACAGCGCGATACAGCTCGCCACCCGACGTCAGCACCACCAACGCACCGACGACGACGAGCGCGGCGAGCGCCTGAGCCGCTCGGCGAGACCGCCGCCCGGGCAACGCCAGAACCGCCAGCGGGCACAGCGCCGCCGGTTGCCACAGCAGCGGATGGGTACGCGCGACCTGACAAATCACCAGCCCCGCACCAGCCGTCGCCAGTACAAAGCGACCGCTACGCGCGGACCCGATGCGTGCTCCCACCGCAAGCCACAGCATGGCCGCGATATTGAGCGCGAACCCGACCGCAAAATAGGATTCCGACGCGCCGACCCTGGCAAGGACGGGGTCGCATACCAGCGGCAGCGACAGCATCAGCGCGGCCTTCCGACTCAGCCCGATCGCACGTCCCAGCCCGGACGCGCCGAGCGCCGCAGCAGCGACCGCGATCGACATCGCCGTAAAGACGGCGCCGTCCGGATTACCAAAACGCCGACACCACGCGAAAAGCTCCTGGTATCCGGGGCCGTAGTGCGCGAAGTGTTCGCCCAGGGCGATGCCGATCCAGACCGGACCTTGTCCATTCTGATGCAGAAATCCGGGGGTTGCCAACAGCTGGTGGATAAGCCAGCTCGCTCCAACAGCGGCAAACACGAGAGCGACGTGCCGCAGCGCTTCTCGCGACAACCGCCGGCGCCACACCAAGCATGGTGCCAGCGCGACAACGGCAAACGCGATCGGACTCACAGGAGTACTACGGCAGCGCTATTCCACGCGTGTCCGCCGTGGTTCCCGGTGGCCGACGGATCACTTCTGCCGTCCATGACGGCATCCTGATCGGTCGGCCGGCGTCACCAACGCACGCCAGCCGCGTGAATCCCTGACACACTTTGTGAGCTGTCGTGGTCGCGCTGTAATCGAAGCGCACGCTCGCTCCGCGGATGTCGGTCACGCGCGTTTCAATGTGCAGCTCATCGTCGAAGCGAGCCGGCTTCAAATAGCGAACTGCAACCTCGACAATCGGCAGGTTCAACCCCTCGGTCACCCAGTCCGAATAGTTGGACCCACGCACCCGAAGGTACTCGACCCGGGCCGCCTCGAAGTACTTCAGATAGTTCGAGTGATGCACGATGCCCATCAGATCGGTCTCAGCAAAGCGCACCCTGAGAGAGTGCGTCGACACGCAGGCAGGCGTCACCGGTTCGAGCAGCTGGAACTCCGACATGATGGCTGTCTAGGCCATTGCTCGCGCGAGGGCGAACCCAAGGAGCATGCATCCGATGCCGGCCGCGTTTTGTAGGGTGAAACTACCTACTGCCGCTGCGAGTCGGCCAGAGCCGGCGTCCTGGCTGATTTCGAAAGCGTAGGTGGAGAAGGTCGTGAACGACCCCATGAAACCGGTGATGACCAGCGGTCGGTACTCCCGAAGCCCCACGCGCTCCTCGGTAAACGCCCAGACGAACCCGAACAGCAAACAGCCAACGACATTCACGGTGACCGTGCCCCACGCAAAGCGATCCCCGAACAAGCGAAGGCACGCGGCGGATACGCCCACCCGCGACAGCGCGCCGATGGCGCCGCCGATCGCAACAAAGATCACCGTTTTCATAGCCCGCGATTATGGGTCAGCTGGTTCAAATTGAAAGCCGCCAGGTGGCCAGACCGAGGTCTCAGTTGAAAGCGGGTTTCGATAGGGGGCTTTGGCTCGTACCGACCGGCAACGCATGGTAAGCGTGAGCGATGCTATCGCGCGAGATGAACGAGAAGCTCAACGCTCAGATCACCCACGAGTTCTACTCGTCGTACCTGTATCGACAGATGGCCTCGTGCTTGAACCTGATGGGCATGACGATGATGGAGAGCTACTTCGTCGCGCAGGCAGACGAGGAGCGTCAGCACGCCATCAAACTGATCGACTACGTGCAAAAGAGCGGCGGCAAACTGGTCCTGGGCGCGATCGACGCCCCCGCGCACGACTTCAAGTCGGCGCTGGCGGTTGCTGAAGCAACCCTGGAACACGAAAAAGGCGTGACCGGGCGCATTCACGCGCTCGTAGCGCAGGCGGAGTCAGACAAGGACTACTCCACGCGAAGCTACCTACAGTGGTACATCGATGAGCAGGTGGAAGAAGAGGCCTCGATCATGGAGCTGGTGCAACTGACGCGCATGGCTGGCGACAATCTGCTTGGCCTTGAGGACCGGGTCGAGAAACTCCTCAAGGCGCGCACGCCGATCCCGGCCCAAGATTTGGGCGTGTGACCAAACCGCCGCGGCTACCTTACTGTCCGCGCTGCGACTCGGTCATGACCGAACTGCAGAGCGATTCGACTCATTTTCTTGGGTGCAAGAACTGCGGTGGCGCGTTCCTGGACACCGCAGCCGCCAGCCGCGTGTGCACGCGCATGTCGGAGGAGCAGGTCGCCGCCGCCCAGGAGCTCACGCAGAACGCGCGGGTCAACG
>JAUIKB010000562.1 GCA_030430975.1 Polyangia bacterium | reverse complement strand
CGGTTCGGTAGTCGGAGGGTCCGGTTCGGCTGCCCGCGAAGCAGCCGCGTGATCTCCTGTGACCGTACGTGGGGAGGAATCACCGCTCGCCTCCGCGCGTCTAGGAACCCAGGTGCGCAGCACCTGCGGAGAAAGAAACAGGTAGAGCATCACGCACCGGTGGCGCGCTGCGAAGCAGAGACGCCCGCTCGCCAGGAACTGGCGGCGGCTCTGCGAAGCGAGCCGCCTGTGCGTGATGCTCTACTTCGGCTGGAGCGGGTCGAACGGAACCTCGCCCTGAACGTCGACCTGGTCACCGGTGCGGCCGAAGCGGCGCTGGCGCTTGGTGAACTCGCGGAAGCAGTCGACAAGCGTGTCCTCGCGAAAGTCCGGCCACATGATCGGTAGGAACTGCATCTCGGCGTAAGCGGCCTCGAACAGCAAGAAGTCGCTGACTCGGGATTCGCCGCCGGTGCGGATCAACAGGTCGACGTCCGGTAGCGTGTGGGTCGTCATCTCACGGTGGAAGAAATTCTCATCGATCTCTTCCGGCAGCACGAGTCCGGCGCGGGCGCGAACCGCCAGGCTGCGCACGGCGTTCACGATGTCGCGTCGCCCACCGTACGACAAGGCGAGCGATAGGGTCATGCGGTCCCCATCGGCGCAGTAGTCGATCACGTGCTCGACCGCGTGGCGCGTCGCGGTCGGCAGGTCCTCGATCTCCCCGACCACGTTCACGCGAATGCCGTGTTCGCGCAGTTCGGCTTTCTCCTTCTCGGCGAACTCGACCAACAGCCGCATAAGGGCTTCGACCTCAGGCGTGGGGCGCGCCCAGTTGGCGACGCTGAACGCATATAGCGTTAGGTATTCGACGCCGTACTTCCGTGCCGCCCTGACCGCTTGGCGCACGCCGCTGGCGCCCTCAGCGTGCCCGTCGGCGCGGTCGAGTCCGCGCGCCTGAGCCCAGCGGCCGTTACCGTCCATGATGATCGCGACGTGCCGCGGTACGGTCACCCCCGCTGCTTCCGCTTCTTCGGGGGTTACCGGCTTGGGCTTGATGGGGCTTTGAACTGTCATGAAGTAACTGCGGCTCCTCGCGGCGCTAACATCGCCGACATCCCTAAGGTGCGGCACCCTTGCGCGAACCGAGGGGAGAGAGTGTGGAGGTTTGGTGGAGAAATCACAAAACCCCAAAAATTCCGGTGATATTGCCCGGATTTCATCTTCGAACGCTGAACACGTGGGCGGATTAGGCCGATTTTCGCGGGCTGTGGCTGTCGCCCACCGTGTCGGTTACCGCTTCACGTAGGTGGTCGCTGGCTCGTTTGAACGCCGCCGGAAGCGCCAGGCGAAAGGCCACACGGTCCGGGCCGCCCGAAACCAGCTCGACCGTTCCGCCGTGGGCTTCGGCTACCGCGCTGATAATCGATAGCCCCAGGCCCGAGCCACCGCGATCCGCGCGCGTCGTGACGAAGCGGCGAAAGATCCGCCGTTGGTTCGGTTTCGGAATGGCTCCGGCGTTGCTGACGTCGATCAGCACGTCGCTGTCTCGACGGCCGACGCTCACGTCGACAACGGAATCGGCTGGCGAATGCACGAGCGCGTTCTCGAGCAGATTGACGATCGCGCGAGCGAGCCAAGCCTCGTCACCCTTCACGCGCACGTCGCCGCTCACCGCGACGGCGATTCTGTCGCGCCGCTCGAGCCCTTCGAGCGTGGTGCGGATCGTCGCCTTCATGTCGACAGGCTGGGAGTCGTTGACGCCTCGCGCCTCGATTCGGGCGAGCGAGAGGAGATCGCCGAGCAGTCGCTCGATGCGCCCCGTGGCTTCCCGGATCCGTCGCACGAATCGCTGGGCGTCCTCGGGTTCGTCGAGCGCCCCCTCTTCGAGTAGCTCTGCGCTGGCGCGAATCGCTGCCACGGGGTTCTTCAGCTCATGGGACAGATCGGCGGCGAAGGTTTCCACAAACGGCCGGCCCTCTAATTGGCGCCGCATCGAATCGATCGATTGCGTCAGCGCGGTGACCTCGCGGCCGAAGGCGCGTGGAGGCGCCGCCGTGCGCTCGCCGTCTGCAACCCGCTCGCTGAAGGCCGTCAGCGCCTCGATCGGTCGCGCAATCGAGCGCCCGATCCAGCCAGCCGCAACGGCCGCCGCGGCTCCGAGCACCAGGCTGATCACGAGCACGGTCGGCGCGAAGTCTTCGAGCATGCGCCGGATGACAATCGTGCGCTTGACGACGCGGACGGTGGCGACGGTGTGATCGCGTACGATGATCGGCGAGTCGACGAATACCGTATCGGGCTGCGCCGCGGCGCTAGGCCCGCCCGGAAACAGCAGTTTTCCCGAGGGCGCGAACAGCTCGAGCTTGAGACCAGCGCCCTTTTGCTTTTGGGCGTCGAGGTTCTCGGCTAGCTTCTCGACGGACTCGCCGCTTTGCTCGAGCTGGGCGCTGAGTATCCGTGCGAGGGCGCGCGACTCGTCGGTGGCCGATTGGGTTGCGAAGCGCACGGTACGCGCCTCGATCCGATCGATCACCATAAGTCCCAGTCCAAACGCGAATGTGCCGACTATCGCGGCTAACGCGAGAAATACCTGCAGGCGAATCGACATGCCGCGCGTGCGGGCACGCACCAGACGGGACGCGACGTACGCGACGAACAGGATCAGGCCGATCGCAGCTGCAGCTACGACGACCAGGCGGATCATGCGGATTGGCTTTCGGACACCCGATAGCCCACACCCCGAACCGTTTCGATCAGATGCGGGTCGGCGTCGGCGCCAGCGACCTTCTTGCGCAGCGACTTGATGTGGGAGTCAACGGTGCGGTCCGTGATCGCGAAGCCGTCGCCCCAGACCCGATCGATCAGCTGGGCCCGGGTGTAAACACGACCAGGGCTCTGAAGCATGCACGACAACAGGTCGAACTCGACGCGGGTCAGCTCGAGTGCACGACCGCCGACTTCGGCGCGCCGAGTTTCCTCATCGACGCAGAGCGCCAGCGCGCGGCTGGTTTTCGAGGGAGGCTCCGGCTCGGTGGCGGCGCGTCGCAGTACGGCCCGCACGCGCGCGACCACTTCGCGGGGTGAGAACGGCTTGGCTACGTAGTCGTCCGCGCCGGTTTCGAGCGCTGCGACACGGTCCGCTTCACCGTCGCGGCTGGACAGCACGATGATCGGCGTGAGGTTACCGTCACGGCGGAGCTGCCCGATCAGATCGAAACCGCTGCCGTCCGGCAGCATCAAATCCAAAATGATCAGCTCGGCATTTCCCAACAGTGTTTCGGCCGCCCCTAGGCTATCGGCGCAGTCGACTTCGAAGCCGTCGCGTTTCAGGGCGTAAGAGACACTTTCGCTGATAGCGGGTTCGTCTTCTACGACGAGAACGCGTTGCGCCATGCCGGCAAACCTACTGTTGGGCTGCGAAACGCGCAATCGGCCCGGCCATGTGGCTGATGCCGTGGCTGCAAATTTTTTGGACCGGTCGACGCCTTGCGTTCGGCTATGGAACGCGCGACCATTTAAGCGTGGGTAGTGATGAACAACGGAGCAAATCGATGAATCCGACCGAGCCGAAAGCATTCCGCAAGACCTTGCTACGGACCGCTTCGGTCGCCGCAACGGCCTGTCTTGGACTGACTCTCGTTCAGTGCGCAGCCGACGGCGGCGGCGGCGCGGGCGGTGACTCCTTCGGCGGCGCCGGCGGCAACGGCGGTACCGGCGCGACCTCCGTCGGAGGCACGACGACGGGCTTCGGTGGCGGAACCGGCAATACCGGCGGGACGCTCGGCGTGGGCGGAGCCGGCGGCGTGATCGGCATCGGCGGCACCATGCCCAAGCCGCCGGACACGGTGAACGACCCGCCCGCGATGTACTGTGGCCCCGGCGCTCCGCCGACCCAGCCCCCAATCGGCGGCACCGAAATGTGCCCTGACGACAAGAACTACGAAGGCTGCCCCTGCACGGTCGAGGGCGAGAAGAAGCCGTGTTGGCCCGGTTACCGCAAGCATAAGAATAAGGGCGCGTGTAAAGACGGCGAAACGGTTTGCACGCGTTACGGCGAGAGCTCGCTGTTCTGGGGGGAGTGTGTGGGCTTCACCGGGATCGATCCGATGACCAAAGATCCGCTTGGTTCGAGCGGCGCGGCGGCATGCGAGTGCTTCAGCGGCGGCTTCTGGAATCTGGAGAATACGAGCCCGTGTTTCTTCGGGCAGAACCCCCAGGCCGGTCAGATCGAGTTCGGTATTTCCACCACGTTCAACGGTACGAGCGCTATGTGTCCGCCGGCGATGGCTGGCCAGACGACGCCGCCAGCGCAACCGTGGAGCAAGAACACCGTGCGTATCGACTGCAACGGCCAGTTCAAGCTTTGCTACACCCTGAAGGCGCTGTCCGCACCCGGTGCGATGAAAGCGGCGACGGACTGCGTGATGAAGGAAGTCTGCACCGAGGGCTACTACGACCAGGCTGGCATGGGCATGAATGGCGCCGATGGAGACATGTCGCTGCCCGATCTACCAGGGTGGATCACCAGCGACGCAGCCGAAAAAGCGTGCGCTGTCGCCTTCGTCCAGAACGGCGGCTACGCGGAGATGAGCGTCGACGGCAAGGCTGACGACCGACACCGGACGGCCGCTGTGCGCGGCCAGCGAGTCGAGCAGATGCCAGCCGCGCAGCTGGCCACCCGAGCGTTTGGGGTGCAGGGGATAGGTGGACAGCGCCACCACGTGTGTCCGGTCTGCGGGCGCGGGGGGACGAAGCGGTGGAGGGGGAACCGACCCCGTACCGCCGACGACGGCGTCCATGAAGTTGGGGACCGATCCGTGGCTGGCGC
>JAUIKB010000561.1 GCA_030430975.1 Polyangia bacterium | reverse complement strand
CACCTCCCGGTGGCTGGTGAGCCACATCGGCACGGGGAATCGAAGCAGCTCCGGCAGGACGCGCACCACGCGCGGGTCGGCGTCCCCGACGTCGGCCATCATGACGCCAATGCCGGCGCCCTCGGTGATCAGTCCCCACTGCACGTGCTGATTCGTGGAGGCGAACGGAAAGTTCTGCGACGTGAGGCGCAGCCCCAGGCCGGCGAGCGCGTTCATGAACACATCGGTCAGATCGAACGCGATGAACTGGCCCCGTGATAGTTCGTCCAAATTCGTCGGATCGCCGATCGATTCGAGGTATTCCGGAGTCGCGTACAGATAGCCCTCGTCATCGCACACCTTGCGCACGACCAGATCCGGTCGCTCGGGCCGGAAGTTGCGAATCGCGATGTCGGCCTCTCGGCGTCCGAGGTCGCTCACTTGATTGGTCGCGATGATTTCGATCCGGATTCCCGGGTAGCTCGATCGTACGTGCTTGACGACCCGCGGCAGGCGGCTCGCCGCCAACACCTCACCGGCGCTGACGCGGACCGTCCCTTCGAGCGACACCGACTGGCCGGAGGCGACGCGGGAGAATCGAAGCGAGGCCTCCGCCATCGCGCGGACATGCTCGACGAGTTCAAGCCCGGTTGTGGTGAGTTCGAGACCGCGCCCGACGCGTTCGAACAACACGATGTCGAGCTCCTCCTCGAGCGCGGCGATCTGCCGGCCGATCGTCGGCTGCGTAGTGCCCAGCGCCCGAGCGGCGGCGGAGAACGAGCCTTCGTCTGCCGCAGCTAAAAACGCGCGCGTTTGGTTCCAGTCGAAGGCGATCGGGGCCCAATCCATACGTAATCGTATAGGAAAAGTGCAGATTTAGGTAATGTTTAGAACGCCTGCGCATGGGTAGGTTGGTGGGGTCTTGGAGACGCCGAGGCGTGACAACGAAGGAGACACCCATGCTTGCAGCGAAAAACACGGAGTACGGAGCCCCTAGCGTTCTGACCATCACCGACGTTGAGCGGCCAACCATCGCCGACGACCAGATCCTGGTCGAGGTTCGCGCGACTGCCGTCACCCAGGGCGACCGTCGCCTGCGCACGGCGGATTTTCCTGGTATCGCCGCGGTGTTCGGCCGCGCGATGACCGGAGTATTCGCCCCGCGCCATTCGATCGGTGGTTCGTCGTTCGCCGGCCGGGTCGTAGCGGTGGGCGCGAAGGTCAAGCGTTTCAAGACTGGCGACGACGTGTTCGGATCGGTCATGCATGGCGCCTACGCCGAGCTGCTCGCGCTGTCCGAGAGCGAAGCGGTGGCCAAGATGCCGACCCGAACGAGCTATTCGGAGGCCGCGGCGCTGCCGTACGGCGCGATCACGGCGCTTGTTTTCCTGAAGGATATGGCGAAGGTCCAGCCCGGCGAACGCGTGCTGATCGTCGGTGCGTCGGGCGGCGTTGGGCATCTGGCCGTCCAGATCGCGAAACACTTGGGTGCCCATGTCACGGGCGTGGGGCACCGACACGAGGACCAGGTGCGCGCTCTCGGCGCAGACGAGTTCATCGACTACCGCGCCGAGGATTTCACCGAGCGCGGCCAGCGCTGGGACGTTATCTTCGATACCACTGAGGGCGACCACTTCCGTGCCTATCGTCGCGCGCTGAGCCAGAACGGCCGCTACCTTTCGCTGTTTCTTACGGTGCGCATCCTTGTGGAAATGATGGTGACCGCGCTCAGGTCTGGTCCGCGCGCTATGGCCGGCGTCGCGCTTGGGACGCCGGAGCTTCTGGACGACCTGCGCGAGCTAGTCGACGCGCGCGTCGTGTCTCCGGTGATCGCCGAACGCTATCCGCTCGAGCAGATCGTGGCGGCGCACACCGCGCTGGAGACGAGTCGACCATTTGGCTGCATCGTGGTTGACGTTACGGACGCGGAGCGTGTTCGGATGCCGGTGATGGTTCGTGCCGCTTAGAGCTGGGTCCGGTTACCAACTCGGGGCTATGGGCGCTTTACCGGTCCAACCAAGTCGAACCCAACCCGATGCAATCCCTTGCCGATAACGGTCATCGTGGGCTCGCGAGAGGCGAGCGCTAAGGCTTTTTTCATCTAGTAACAGTCGCCATGCTGGCGCGACATTTCGCCGCACCGCGCCTATACCGGTTCCGCAGGGCGACAACATGCCACCTCGCGAGCGCACGTTGGCGAGAGTAAGTCACGGCTCACATGAAACGCTCACTCATCAGCGCTCCCCCACTACTGCTGGCCGTCGCAACAACCGGTTGCGGCGCCGACGCCGCCGACCCGAACGGCGATTCGCACGCCGTCACAGTCACTTTTCGTGCCCAAGTCGGCAGCCAGCCGGCCGACTGCTCGACACCGTACGACGGCCTCGGTCGCTCCGGGAGTTCGGCGCGGCTCGCTGACGCGCGACTGTTTGTTTCCGAGCTGGAGATTCGCGGCCTTAACGGCGAATGGCTGCCGGTAGAACTCGGCAACAGTCTCTGGCAGAACGGCGGCGTCGCCCTCCTCGATTTTGAGGACGGGACCGGCGCGTGCGCTGACAGCGGCACAGCCGAAACAAACCTCAGCGTGTCGGGCACGAGCACCACGAACGAGTACGATGCTGTCCGTTATCGCGTCGGCGTCCCTTTCGAGCTCAACCATCTAGACAACGCGTCGGCGCGTCCTCCGCTGAATTCACCAGGCATGTTCTGGGCCTGGCAGGGCGGCTACAAGTTTCTTCGCGTCGACTGGGAGGTCGAAGGCGGCGTCGTTCCACGCTGGAACATTCACCTCGGCTCAACCGGCTGCAAGTCGTCGGCACCGACCGAGGCCCCTCAGGAGCCCTGCGCCCGCGCGAACAGCGCCCGGGTTGAGGTTGAGCTTCCTGACCCCGCGTCCGAGGTGGTCATCGATCTAAGCCGGCTCGTCGAATCGGCTGAGCTAACCGACAACGCGTCGGGCTCGCCGCCGGGCTGCATGAGCGCGCCGATGGAGGCCGACGATTGCTCGCCTGTTTTCTCCGCGTTGGGCATGGCGTTCGACGACGGAAAGTGTGTCGACGATTGCGCCGCGCAAACGACCTTCATCGTCAACACGCCTAACTAAGATGCGGCGAACGTCGTGCTGGCTCGTGACGCTGATCCTCACGATGGGAGTGTGGTCGTGCGTATCTGAATCGGAGACGACATCCGATGATGATTCCGCTCTCTCGTTGCCCAAGGGCTTCCCCAGCCCACGCGTCCCCGAGGATAACCCGGTAACGGCTGAGAAAGCCGAACTCGGTCGGTGGTTGTTTTACGACGTCCGACTCTCCGCCAATCAAGAGCAGTCGTGCGGCTCCTGTCATCACCAGGACAAGGCGTTCTCTGACGGTCGCGTTGTCGCTATCGGCTCCACCGGTGAGCGCCACCCGCGCAATGCCTCGGCGCTCGTCAACGTGGCCTACAACGCCACCCTGACGTGGGCGAATCCGGTTCTTACGGAACTTGAGGATCAGCTACTCGTTCCAATCTTCGGCGAGCATCCAATTGAGCTTGGAGCCACCGGAAGCCAAGACGAGGTTCTCGATCGATTGCGAAACGACTCTCGGTACCAGCGGCTTTTCGCAGCGGCATTCCCCGACGAAACACCAACAGTGACTTGGGACCAGGCTGTGCGGGCTCTAGCAACGTTCGTGCGGACGCTAGTTTCGGGTAACTCGCCCTTCGATCGCTTCGTCTATCACAACGAACCTAATGCCCTGTCGCCCGCCGCGAAGCGGGGAATGGAGCTGTTCTTTTCGGAGCGGCTCGAGTGCCACCATTGCCATGGTGGCTTCAATTTTACCGAATCGTCCGTCCACGCATCATCTGCGTTCGATTCCGCTCGATTCCACAACACCGGCCTGTACAACATTGACGGCCGGGGCGGCTATCCGACAAATAACACCGGGATATTCGAGATAACCGCTCAACCTGACGACATGGGTCGCTTTCGCCCACCCACGCTGCGCAACGTCGCGGTCACGGCGCCATACATGCACGACGGCAGTCTGAGCACGCTCGAGGAAGTGATCCGAACCTACGAGGCCGGCGGGCGCGTGATCACAGATGGTCCCGATGCCGGAGATGGGACTCGCAGCCCTCTTAAGAGCGGATTCGTTGCTGGCTTCGAACTATCGGACCGCGAGCGCACGGACTTGATCGAATTCCTCAACAGCTTGACGGACAAAAACTTCCTACGTGACCCGCGCTTCGCGGACCCGTTTCTCGAATCACCATGAGCGGCCTGCGCTACGTAAGTGCAATCAATAGGCGTCTGCTTCTAACGTTCGCCGCGCTGCTTGTCCCGGCAGTCGCGTTGGGTCATCACGGCCGCTCGACCGCCCGAGTCGGCGATTCGGACTCATGGCGGGTAGACTCAGGGTTCCGCCGCGATTCGAGCAAGCCTCGCTGGGCCTCCGGACTCATCTACACGACGCGGCACTTCGGGCGCGTCGCGTCTGAGGCCGACCGCGGCCGTACTGCCCCTCTGGGCACCGTCACGCTGTCTATTGCGACGTTGCGAAGTCGGCTCGATCTCGCGTCAGGTACCTCGATCGGTGTGCGGATTCCGTTTGGGGTTAGTGCCGCCCGCCCTCCCCGCGGAGCCACCGTGCTTTCCACGGGGTTTGGCGACGCCGAGGCGTTCCTGGGCCAGGACCTGCTGTCACTCGCAACCGACCGCCGTCTAGACTTCAAGCTGTTGTTGCGTGGCGGAGTAACGCTACCAACGGGCCGGTACGAGCCGGAATCGGCGCTCGCGCTCACCGATGTCACGGCAGATCCAACCGGGTCGTTCGACATTGTAACGTACAA
>JAUIKB010000560.1 GCA_030430975.1 Polyangia bacterium | reverse complement strand
CTTCTGAAACCTCGATCGAGACTTCCTCGTTCCGCACGCCCCAGGTTTCCACAAGCGGCGATCCGTTCGGGATCTGCGCGAGTTCATCGCGTAATTCGCGGCCGAGCCGGTTCAGCTCACGCGGCTCAAGACGCGCGTCGTGGCAGTGCGAGCCTCGAACCTGAACTACGGCAACTGGAGCCGCTTCACCCACGAGTTCGCGCGCACCGTGACGTTCGCGGCGGATCACGACCCAAACTTCCCGCACCTCAAGCCGATCCCCGAACGCTGCCGGCTTGAACACGGGTTTGCCGGGCGCGGCTACGCGATGGCCACGCGCGCCGGCCGACAAGCCGTCGCACAAGCCGCCACCCTCGAGAGAATCGATCTCGAAACAACCTACACCGGAAAGACCCTCGCCGCGCTGAGCGCTCAAGCCGAGCAGCTAAGGGACCAGCCCGTGCTGTTCTGGAACACCTACGACGCCCGCACACCGCCGAGCGGATCGACAACCGTGGCCGATCTGCCGCGCTCGCTGCGCGGCTACGCGCGACACTGACGATTCGACCTCCTCGATTCAGAAACCGGCCAGTTGGCGGAACGCCCCGGCGGTGCGGCAGACGACCGCGTGCTACCCTCCGCCTCGAAACGAGGAGTCGCCTTATGTCGTCCATTCGAACCCTCGGTCTGTTGGCCGCGTCACTAGCAACTCTTGCATGCTCGGATAGCACCGCCGACCCCGAACCGACCGGCAGCGATGCCAACCGCTTCGTCATGGCGTCCGATGAATTCACCTTGGCCCCCGGAGAGGAACGGTACATCTGCTACACGACCAAGGCGCCACGCGAACTCAACATGAATCGATTCCACATCGATAATTTCTCCAGCGTGCACCACATGTTCTTCGCTCGCACGCTGGCGCCAGAACAAGACGAGCCCTTCGAGTGCGATGTCCTGTTCAAGCCCAACTGGCTGCCGCTGTTCACTACCGGCGCCGGCGAGGCTGACCTCAACCTACCGGAGGGTGCGGCGTTGCCGGTCGCTGAGGGCGAACAGCTGCTGATGCAGCTCCATCTGCTCAATTCGACGAACGAACCTATGACCGAAACGGTGCAGATCGAAGCGCAGACGATCGACCGGTCAGACCTTCAAGAAGAAGCGGTGCTGTTCCCGTTCGGCACGACGATCCTTGAGGTCCCACCTAAGACCGAATCCGCGATCACCCACGACTGCGTGATCCACCGCGACATGGACGTGTTCGCCGCGTTCGCGCACATGCACGTTCTGGGCAATCGGATGACGTTCGAAATCGGTGACGACGCCGATTCGATGAAGCAGGCGTACAGCATCGACTACGACTTCGACAATCAGATCATCGAGCCCACGAAGTTCAAACTCAAGAAGGGTCAGCACACCCGCACCACCTGCAACTACAAGAACACAACCGACCAAACCGTGCGCTACGGCGAGGGCACCTACGACGAGATGTGCTTCTTCTCCGTGTTCGTCACCGGCGGCCAAGCCCTCGACGGCGAATGCGTAGACACCTCGGGTCTCGGCGGATCCGGGGGCAGCAGCGGAACCGTCGGCGACTGCAGCAAGGCGACCGAAAACGAGATCGGCATCGGCGCACCCTGCACCAAAGACGGCGGCGAGTGCCAAACTGGCCTGAGCTGTTCCTCGTCGCTCGGAGGCGACAGCGACGACGGCGTGTGCATCTCGGTCGGCCAATGCGCGAGCTCCAGCGACTGCGGCAGCGGCGCAACCTGCTGCGCGCCAGCCCAATCAGGCGGAGCCATCAACATCTGCATCGCCGACCCCTGTCGCCCCAAAGACTGCGCGCCCGTCGACTAGCCAAGCAACACCCCCGACTGAATCTGGGGACAATTGAACTTCTCCACACCACCTCGCCGACAAACGCCGCCCGAACCTCGGGGACACCCGAACCTCGGGGACAAGGGACTTTCGTTCTTCCCGCGACCCAATTCACTCCACGCAGGAAAGCCCGCGACCCGGCCTCGATCCGGAACCGGAACCGAACGCTGTTTGCTCGCCCCTCAACGCCGCAAGCTCCTCGCCGACTCGCTACGGCTCCGCCGCGTGACTAACTCTGCGACCAACCACGCCTTCTACGACCTGGACCCGATCCGGGTCCCGTTCTTCAGTCTCCAAATCGTCGCGACATATCAAATTCCGCGACCGGCACCGGTTTCCCGTACAGATATCCTTGCAACAGCCCACACCCCATTGCCTTGAGCGCCATGGCCTGAAACGGTGTCTCGACACCTTCAGCGATGATCTCCTTACCCATACTCTTCGCAAGAGCTACGATCGCCCGGGCGATCGCTCCGCTTTGGCCAATGTCGTCCTCACCGATCTCCATGACGAAGCTGCGATCGATCTTGAGCGTCGAAACGGGCAGTTTCTGTAGGTAGCTCAGCGAGGCGTAGCCGGTCCCGAAATCGTCGAGCGCCGCCTCGACGCCGCACTCCTGCAGCTTGCCTAGAACGGCGATGGTGGCGTCGAGGTCCACCATCGCGACGCTTTCGGTGATCTCAAGCTCCAGCCAATCCGGATCGAGCTTGGACTCCTTGAGCGCGGACTTCACGACGCCCACGAGATCCGCCTCCGCGAACTGACGAGCCGACAGATTGACGCCGACGCGGATCGGATACCCAGCAGCCTCCCACGCGGCCGCCTGGGCGCACGCAGTCCGCAGCACCCACTCCCCGATCGGCACGATCAATCCGGTGCTCTCAGCGATCGGAATGAACTCGGCGGGCGACACCAAACCGGTTTTGTGTCGTTGCCAGCGCAAGAGCGCTTCGGCCGCCACCACCGACCCGGTGCGCGCGTCGATCTGCGGCTGGTAGTAGAGCACCAGCTCGTCGCGTTGAATCGCCTTGCGGAGATCGCTCTCCAAGGTGAGCCGCTCTTCAGCGTTCTTGCTCATGCCCTGAACGTAGCGTTGCGGCGCGGAGCCTTGATGCTCACGCGCCCGCGCCATCGCGGCCTCGGCGGATCGTAGCATCGCGTGCACCGAGTCGCCGTCTTCAGGAAAGATCGCCAACCCCACGTGGCCCTTGACGAACAGTTCGCGCTGCTCAACGAGAAACGGCTTTTCGAACATGTGCTGCAGGTCGGTCGCCATCGACTCGATCGCCAGCGGGTTGGGGATCGGCTCCGTCAGGATCGCGAACACGTCGTTGTACATGCGCGCGATCGTCGCCTTCGACTTCAGACTCTGCTCCAGTCGCTGAGCGACGTTGCGCAGCAGCTTGTCCCCAGCGTCGTGACCCATGCTCTCGTTGAAGCGCCGAAACCCCTCGAGTCCGACAAAGCCGATCACGAAGATCTGCTCGCTCTGAAGCGCCGACGCGATGGCGTGACTCATCCGATCGGAGAACAGCCGTCGATTCGGCAACCCCGTAACCGCGTCGTAATAGGTCTGGTAGTCGATCATCGCCTCGGCGCGGCGACGCTCGGTGACGTCCTGTAACGTTCCTAGCAGACCGACGATCTGACCATCACCGTCCCGATGCGGTTCGCCTTGATGATGTAAGACCCGCAGCTGACCGTCTGCGCGAAGCATGCGGTGCTCGAGTTCATACGACGCACCCGTCCGTAGGGCGGCCTCGATCGCCGCGCGGATCTGCTGCCGTTCGCCTTGGGGGACGAGATCGAGCAAGTCATCGCGCGCCCGAAACCGTGATCCCGTCAACCCGAGCAGATTCAGGGTTCCGTCGGAGCACTCGGCGTCACCCGTCGCAAACACTTCCCAGTAGCCAAACCGCGCCACGCGCTGCGCCTGGGCCAGGCGTTCTTCGTGCCTACGTAGTGCGACCCCCATATCGCGAGCCCGCAGCGCAAAACGGATCCGCGGCAATAACAGCGAGAAGCGGATCGGCTTCACCAGGAAGTCCGTTACGCCGAGGTCAAACGCCCGGTCGATCTTGTCGACCTGATCGATCGACGTCAGCATGAATACCGGCAGCTGGTCGTACTTGGCCAGCTTCCGCACCTCCCGACACGTCTCAAACCCATCCAACCCCGGCATGATCGCGTCCAACAGCACGACGTCGGGCTTTTGCTCACGCACGATCTCAATCCCAGCCGGACCGTCAGCCGCCTCTAGGACGGCGTAACCGGATTTGCGCAAGGCCTGAGCGAGGGTCAGCCGCACGACCCGGTCGTCGTCGACGATCAGCACCGACTGCTGCGCGGTGCTCGGGTGCGATGCGGGCGGTTTCACCATCTGACCCTAGAATCCAACTTCCCCATGCGCGAAGCAATACCGTCACGGATCGCCAATCGCTACAGTGGGGCCAATGGCGCGATTCCAGGCACCACGGTGGGCGATTCTCGTCGCGACGAGCGCCGTTTGCCCACCGATATATGCGCAAAACACTGAATTTCCTCCGCTGGAGCCAGTCACGCTTAACCCGCCGGAGCGAAAGCCAACCGCCTGGACGCGTCGCCCGTTAGCGATCGAAATGCAGGCATCGCTGGGCGGTCCGCTGGGTTTGGCCGGCGCTGCGGTGGACTACTCGCTGTCCAGTTCGTTTTCGCTGAACATCGGGGTGGGCGCCGCCACCGACCCACCGTCACCCCGAGGCGCGGTGATGAGTCGGGTGCGCCTTCCGATCGCGGAGGGATTGGCAACCGGCGTAGAAGGTGGACTATCGATCGGAAAGTTCGATTCTGCGTCCTGTCTCGAAGCGGTGTGCGACGGACGATGGCGATGGCCGATCGCGGTATTCGCGGCGGTCGGAATGATCGTCGACTGGCGAACGGACGACTCCACAGCGATTCGGCTCAGCGGCGGGTTGGCAGGTGTG
>JAUIKB010000559.1 GCA_030430975.1 Polyangia bacterium | reverse complement strand
GGAACTGCTCGAGATCCCCACGCCGTTTCAGGTTGGCCGCACCGGGCGCTGGGGCGGCGAGGCGTTTCAGGTCGAGGGCCGCATCCAGCTCGACCGCGTCGGTGAGGCGAGCGCACCGTGGCAGGAGATGCTGCTGTCGTTTCCCGAGCGCGGCAGCCACACCTGGGTCGCGTACGCCCAGGGCCGTTGGTACGCGACGACCGAAACACCGATCGATGCCACCGGCGTGCCACCACTGGAGTCGCTGGGGCCTGGCTCGCCAGTCATGCTGAACGGTGAGTCTTGGGTTGTTCAAGAGGTGGGCCAACGCCAAGTGGTGAGCGGCCAAGGTGCGATGACGAGCGTGCCCGCACCGGGGGTTCCTACAGGATACGTCGACGTAAGCGGTGCTGGCGGTCGCTTCGGTACGATCGACTACGCCGGCGACAAGGTGACGCTGTTCCTAGGCGCGCAGTTCGACCCCGGCCAGGTCACGTTCGATGATGGCGCGCCCCTTACCGCTCCGACCGCGACGACGACGGCGGTCGAGTGTCCAAACTGCGGCGGCGACCTGTCGCTCATGTCGTCGCGAGCCGAGCGCGTGATTTGCCAGTACTGCGGAACGGCCAACGACGTGCAGCAGGGCGCGCTGCGCGCGCTCGGACCGCCGCAGCAGATCGGTACGCGTCCGCTGATTCCGATCGGGCAGCGCGGCACCCTGCGCGGGCACGAGTACATTGTGACCGGCTTCATGACGCGGTCCTGCGTTGTTGAAGGCGAGATGTATGTCTGGGCGGAGTACCTGCTCTTTGGCGGCGATCAGGTCGGCTACCGCTGGTTGATGCACGACGAAGGCAAGTGGTCGTTCGTGCAGCCGTTCGATGCGGCGGCTGCTCAAGAATCCGGGGGGGAGGTGATCGTGCAGGGGGCGCGGTACCGCTTCGCCCAGTCGATTCACGCCACAGTGCAAGAGGTTGTCGGGGAGTTCTACTGGCGCGTGCAGAAGGGCGAGACCGTCGAGGCGACCGAGTGGAAGGGCCGGGGCGCAAAGATCTCGCGCGAGCTTTCGGAATCCGAGGTGAACTGGTCGTTTGTGACGCCGACGGGTTCGCACGAGCTCGCAGGGTTTGGGCTGGCGATGCCGGCGCGCGTTCGCCTTGGGGACAAAAAGTTCGGTTGGGGCAAATGGATCGCCGCGCTGGCGGCGGTCGCGATGGCGCCGCTGTTCGCTTGCGGTTTTTGCATCGCGCTCGCCCCGGATGCGGTCACAGCGGAAACCGTTCTGAAGGACGATTTTGAGTTAGCCGCAGCGGAAAAAGTGGCGCTGAAGAGCTTCTTGAGCGCCTCTAAGATCACGCCGAAGAGCGTTCCCGTCATCCAGAACAACCAGGCTGACTGCGTTTCCTGCCGCGGGATCACCATACGGGATGGGCACATCACGTCCCTCCATCTGCAGGGCCGAGCGCTGCCGCTGGTCGCAGCGCTTCCGGCGGCGTTCAGCGCCGTCGAAGTCGTGGACCTGAGCCGAAATCGGCTCCGGGCGGTGCCCGATCTGTGCGCGTCCCCGGTGTTAAAGAAGATCAATCTCAAGAACAACCAAATCGCTCAGGCAGCGGACCTCAGTCGCTGCAAGGCGCTCGAATCCCTAGACGTGAGCCACAACCAGCTATCGAGTCTGGGCGGCATTCACGACCTGCCCAAACTGCGCGATCTGAAGACGGAGTTCAATCCGATCGCTTCGCTCTCCGGATTCGGCAATCTCCCTGGGGTTCACTCGTTGCAATTGACGGGAACCCAGATCACGGGCTTCCAAGGCCTAAAGCCATTGCCGAACGTCCGGACGATTACGGTAACCAACGGGAAATTAACGTCACTGAACGGGCTCGCCGGCAACGTCAATCTCAAGACACTGAACGTTCGAGGCAACGCGCTCACGTCGCTTGCAGGTCTCGGTGCGCAGCCGCTGCTGACCGAGCTGCGCGCCGACCAAAACCAGATCGCTTCCCTCGCCGAACTGACCGGAAAAAGGCCTGTCGATCCTGCGACTAAGCCCAACAAGGCGCAGGGCGTGCCGGCAACCGAGGTCGCCAAGCCCGTCGCCGTGGCGCAGCCTCAGGCCAACCCGTTTCCGAGTTTGCAGCAGCTCTACCTGAGCAAGAATCGCCTAACGTCGTTGACCGGCGTCGAAACGCTGTCCGCGCTCAAGTCGCTCGACGTCAGCCAGAATCGGTTGACGACGGTGGACGGATCCCCGAGCCACCCCACGCTGCAGACTCTGAATCTCTCGGGCAATCAGATCAAAACCCTGAACAAGATGGCGATCTATCCGGTGCTGACCCGGCTCGATGTGGCCCGGAATCAGCTGACCACGCTGGATTTGCCCAAGCAGCCCCGGCTGGCCGACCTCACCGTGAGTTACAACCAGCTCAAGTCGTTCAAAGTGCCGACCCTGCCGTTGCTCAGCACGCTCAACGCGTCGCACAACGGGATGACGACGTTCGCTGCTCCGACGCCCCCGCCGCGGCTGACAAAACTCGAGCTCGGCAACAATCAGCTCACTTCGCTCGATGGCGTCGCGCCGCTGATCAGCCTGCGCACGCTGGACGTGCAGAAGAATCAGCTCACCACGCTCGCGCCGATCGCTGGCATGAGCCTGCTCACGGACGTCAACGCCAGCGGTAACAAGCTGACGGCCGCGGGGGTGAAGACATTTCTTGCAAAGAAACCCAGAAACTACGACCTTCGCAATAACGTGGGGCTGACGGCGGCTGTCATCGGCGCGGCGCTGCTGGCTGGTCGATACGTGCCCCCCCCGCCTCCGATCGTCACGTACACGTCGTCTGGCTCGTCTGGTTCTCGCTCTCGGTCGTCTAGCTCCGGTTTCAGCGGCGGCAAGTAGCCGCTAGCGTCCGGCTCGGTAGTCCACGGGCACCACCTCGTCGAACCACTCGTTCCACCGGGTTTTCGTAACTCGTCAGCCCGCGTCTTCCACCGTCGCGACTGCTTCGGTGAAGGTCGCCGTCGTCACGCTCCGGTACATGGGGCGTCGTAGCCAGTTGACGGCGGTGATCACACCGCGATTGACGCGCGAACGGGTGGCCATGACGAACATCGCCTCAGGGGCGGTGTGTTCGCTCGCGCGCGCGATGGCTTCGCGCCACTTCGCCGACGGCGGTGGCGAGCCGGGCGCTATGTACAGAACCGCAAACCCCTACACCAGTTGTTCAAAACTGAGGTCGTTGTCCACGTGAACGCTGATCGCGAGCCCGTGGAATAGCGTCATGCTTAAGCGCGTTGGATCACTGCCCTGTAGATGAACCCCAACGGGATCAGCACCTTCGTGACGATCGCGCCGGCGGTGTGTGTGCCAAACTCACCTAGGCGCACACGCGATGACTTGCGTCTGGCGCCCAGGTTTGGCAGATGCCTGGGCATGGCACACCTGCGAAGCATCGGACGACGAAGCGTAGTCGTTGCGATACTGACGCTTGCCGCTGCCTGCGGTGGACCACTTCCCGAATCGGGCGGCGCGAGCGACCCCTCGAAGCCAAACCCCATCACGGTGGGAGAAAAGCCAGCCCCGCCGACCGCCAAGCCCGAGTTGGACTGCAGCCAAGTCGAGTCCCCGCGCTGCGTGGGTGCGCCAGCGCCCGCGATCAAGCTGACTGACTTTCAGCCAAAGAGTCCTCGGCACGGGACAAAGTACGGTCTGGAGGCGTTCCAGGGTCGCGTGACGCTGGCGGTGCTGCTCGCTGGCTGGTGAGGCTACTGTCAATCCCAGGCTGGGATTCTCAACAAGATGCAACAGGAACTCAAAGCCGAGGGCGTCGATGTGGCGATCGTCGTGATCAACGAGATCAAGGCGGCCACCGAACAGTTTCAGGGCAATCTGCTGATCCGCGCGGACTATCCGCTGCTCCAGGACACCGCGGCCGACTCCGCCTGGGCGAAGTTCGAGGGCGCCAAGGACGATATGTATCTGTACGGGAAAGACGGCAAACTGGTGAAGTACCTGCCCAGCCATGGCGGTGCGACGACCGACCTGTCCACACCGGACGGCTACGCGCTCGTCAAGAACGCCATCGTTGCTGCCGCGAAGTAGCGTGCGCCGTCGGGGAGTTGGGGACTACAACAGGAACCGAAACCAGCGCTTCATCAGTGACGACACCGTCGGCGTGAGACGCGTCTTCGAATACGCATCGCCGAGACGTTTCGATATCTCCGAGCGTGTGGGGTACGGATGAATCGTGTTCGCCACGTCGCCAAGCGTGAGTCCGTTGGTGATCGCTAGCGTGAGCTCGCCGATCAGCTCGCCCGCGTGGCGCCCGACGATCGTCGCGCCGTACAGCTGTCCCTTCTTTCCGTAGTAGGCGCGCGCGTAGCCGGCGGTGGCGAATTCGGCGATAGCGCGGTCATTGCCGCTGAGCGGGACCTCCATCGTTTTGAGGCCGCGCTCGTTCGCCTCGCCTTCGGTGACGCCGACGTGCGCCACTTCAGGATCGGTATACGTCGCCCACGGCATGACCAGGCTCGACACTTTCGAGCGCCCGAAGAAGAAAGCGTTCTTGATCACGTTGCGCGCCATCGCATCGGCGGCGTGGGTGAATTGGTACTTCGACGTGACGTCACCGGCTGCGAATATCCGCTTGTTCGTAGTCCGGAGTCGGTCGTCTACTTTGACGCCTCGCTTGCCAAACTCGACGCCTGCCGCGTTCAGCCCCAACCCGTCAACGTTCGGCTTGCGGCCCGCTGCGACCAAGATCTGATCACCGGTCAGCGTCCGCTCGTCGTCGTCCACCTGACACACAACTCGCTTGCCGTCCGTGCCGAGTTCAGCGCGCAAC
>JAUIKB010000558.1 GCA_030430975.1 Polyangia bacterium | reverse complement strand
CACGACGATCACCTTGGATCGGTCAGCATGCTGACCGATACGGGCGGCCTGCCGCTTGAGGCCATCGAGTACGGACCGTTTGGCGAGACGAACTCGTCGTTCTCGCCAACGAGCGTCACCCGTGGCTACACTGGGCACGAGCAAGACGGTGAGACGGGTCTGACCAACATGCGTGGGCGGCTCTACGACGCGAAGCTGGGACGGCTTACGGGAGCGGATCCGTTTGTGCCCAATCCGATGAGTTCCCAGAGTTTCAATCGGTATAGTTATGTGGGAAATAATCCGATGAACTTTACGGATCCGAGTGGGTTTGTGCCAGACCAGTTCATCCACGGTGGGTTGGACGCAGGTGACTCACATGAAAGTCGGTATGGCACCTATGGCGACCCAGCAAACGCCGAACTGGATGCCTACGGCGCGATGCTAGGCGAGTTCTTGGGGGAACCGTCGGGTGGAGCACAGTGGGGCCCGGCTATTGGTTCGGTCAACACCATCGTTCCGACTTTACCTAGCACCGTGAGCAACACCTCCGGTTATGGGAGTTTCGGAGCTGCCGACTTCGCCGACTTCGGCGACGGACTTGGCGGTCGCGTGAGGGCACGTTCGCCCCGAGCCACGATGATCGGGCGGCCGCGCCGGGGGTATACTTCCGCGTGGAGGGCGGCGCTGGCGGCGCTTCGGATTTACAACCCGATTTCTATCCAGTCGCAGGATCGACCGGGGAGCCCGATCGATCTCGGTTACGAATACGGTGGGCTCATCTACGAGCGCGGCGGGCGTTACTATTTCACGGATGCCGTGCGAGGCGAACGGCAAGGTTCAGTAGAAGTGTGGGACGCCTTGCGTTTCGTCCCTACGGACAGCAGATCTCGAATCGTCGGCGACTACCACACCCACGGCGCTCCGAACGCGATCATCGACGGCGAAGATTTTTCCGGATTCAGACAGACCGCCGCGCGGGCACTATCGCCGGATGCCGCGAAGTCGAGTGACATTGATGGCGCCATCCAGGACTTGGCGACGCGCACCGCCAATATCTTGAATCCCGATACGTTCACGTCCTTCCTAGCCACACCATCCGGCCGCTTCGTGCTGCACATTCCGGCGAAGAGTTTGGTCTTTCACTTCAGCCCGTCGCGCACACTCCTTCCGCCGAACGTCACCATCAGGGCCTCTGCTTATGCGCATTAGATGCAGTCCTGCGGTGGCGGCGGTCATGTGCATCGCCTGCGGCGGATCTGACGCGAGAGCACCGATCGGGCCCGCTATCCGAAACCCATGCCCAGAGCTCTCGTTTTCGGGTGACGCAGTCGCTGCGACTTCGTGTCGACGGGCGCCGGATGATCCCCAAAACTTCGCCTGGACCGTTGAGATTCAACGACGGAATCGGCGATTTGTCGTGGACGGCGAGTCCTTCTGCGCGGAAAATCTCCTGGCGCTGCGCAACGTTACAAGTCCCGACAAGCGCGAGTGTACAAACGACAAGGTCGACCTGACAGTGCGCTGCGGTGCGCAGGAAGACGTCCGAGTACGAATTCCGCTTTCGCTCGGCTGTAGCGACACCACCCGATTGGCCGAAGCATTGGCTGAGTTTCCCGAGCACCGCACCGTTCTCGCACCGAACCTAAAGGTCTGGCACGCGATTCGCCGGGGGAAACAAGTGTCGCGATTGGTTGTGATCAAGATGCTCGGTGGGCTGATCAGCGTGGAGCTAGATGAAGAAACGGGCCGGGTGTGGAGGTTCGGTCGACACGCTCCGGGTGAGAAGCGATACGTAGCCAGCGGCACATTGCTGTCTGAGTTTCGAAGCGCGTTGGAACGCTACAAGCTTGCCGAGATGGCGCCCATCTCCACAGCGCCATCGAGCTCCCGCGACGGCGAAGTCTGGACCCTGGAATTCGCGTCAGCCGGCGAATGGAAGATCATCACACGTGGAGTTGGTCAGCGTGACGGGACGCTAGATCCGTTTATCGCAGGGGCTACCTCCATGCTTCGAATTGGTGGCATGAGATGTAGCGAGCGCAGATGCGCCGAGGCAGAGAGCAAGTCGCGCCCAGAGCACACCGATTCAAGCGAGTCTGTCCAACCAACGTCGAAGTGAGCCTCGCCCGCCAGTCTGTGAAAACAGATGCCTGATGAAGATGGCGACGTGATCGGTAACTTCTTCGCAGTCCGCTCTTCGCGGCCATCAGAGAGCGCCCCTCTGTACTTGTTAAGCGAGTTTGATCCACAGAAATGAGCAACCCCCACTGTTTCCGCGCAACAACCTGGAGGTGTACTTGTTGAGCGAGTTTGGCCCACAGAAATGAGCGACCTCCCCCTGTTTCCACGCACCAATACTGCGCCCCAGCGGAAGCCGAGCTCGAGCTCAAGACAGACTCGTCCACCCGCTCGTTTCCGAGACGCTTCCGTCCGTCCTGCGTTGTCGCGGTTACGCCGCGTCGTCGACGATGGCGACAACGGGCAAGTGAGGCTGTCCCTCGAAACGGTCGACCACGAGTCGCAATCGCTTCACCGGACTTGCGGAACCGGGACTGGCGCGAGCGGTTGGCCGTCGAAGCTGACCCGTGCGGAGCCGTGCCGCTCCAGCCTCACACAGCGGCGAGGAGATCGGCACCAGACGGTGCTCAACCAGCCGCTCGACCGGCACCGCGCCGGCGATTCCCGAATGCACGCGATGCGAGTTGTACCACCGGACGTACGAGCCCAGCACCCGTTCATCTTCCATTGTTCGGTCGTCGCCTCCACGACCGCCAACAGCTCTTTTTTAAGTGTGCGGAAAACTCGCTCGATCACGGCGATGCTACCATGGCGTCCAATCTCGCCCCGCCGGTGCTGGATGCCCTGGCCCTCGCACCACAGCCCAAACGCTTCCTGAAACTGCACACCCTGGTCGGAGATGATGTACTTGGGAGTTCGCCCCGCCGCACGGATGGCTTGCTCGAACAGCTTCGTGACTTCGTCCCTGGTCGGACTCTTGTCGAAAGCCCCGATCGCCATGACCGCACGCGAGTGCTGGTCGAGGATGGCCACCACGTGCCAGACAAAGGGCCAGTACAGCGGCTGGCAACACGGCTGCCAGGGGACCCACAGGCCGGTCGTCGGCACGACCGTGGCATCCACGTGCCAGACGTGATGCGGATAGTTGGCCACGACCGTCCGGCCCGACTCGGCTTTGGGCGCCGGATCCTCGGGCGGCGGCTCGGGCTTCGGAATCGGCGTTTCACGCTGGATGTTGCGCACGCTCGAGGCAGACAGGTGCAGGCTGCCGTGAGCGAGCGTGTCAGCGATGCGCTGTCGACCGAACAGCGGCAGATTTGGCGCCGGCCGCGCGGACGATGTTGCGGATGAAGTCCGGCAACCGATTGATCGCAAAGCGAGGCTTGATGAGCGCGTCCTTGCCATCCTCATCGAGGCACTTCATCCAGTTTCGGATCGTGGCCTCAGACACGAAGAAGGCCTCGGCGGTCTGTTGAACGGTCCAGCCTCGAGCAGCCCGGAGTTCCAAGATAGCCAGGCGTTCCTCAGGTGGAAAATGGGGCCGCCGAGCGGCGGGCACTCGCTCCATCCGAGTTCGTTGATGCGATTCTGCTCGCGAAGCGACGCAACCTCGGCTTCAAGACCAGCCACGCGACTGCCCATACGAATACGGTCACGATGGTCGTTGTCGCAGAACGCACGGCTCTACACCATCGCCGTGTGAGCCATCGACATCGCGCTGACCAACGCGCGCTTGGCAAGCTTCGGCCAGTTCTCCGGCAGAGCGATGACGTGATTCCCCATGGGCCTAGGATGACATGGACGACGCGCCGCAAGTTCTAATCAGCCAAGCCTCGGTCTGGCGTGCTAGAATCGGCCAGCTCCGACAGCGAGCAAGCCTCGGTGTACGCATTAAGCGAGCTTGGTCCACAGAGATGAGCGACCTCTACTATTTCCACAACACAAAACAGCAACCCAACGGAAGCCGAGTTCGATCTCAAGACAGACCCGTCCACCCGCTCGTTTCCGAAACGCTTCCGTTCGTCGTGCCGGTCACGCCGCGTCGTCGACGAGGGCGACGACGCGCAACCGGGGCTGTCGCTCGAAGCGGTCGACCGAGTTTCGCTGCCACATCCAACACGACAGACCTCCCAACATCAGCGGGAGCGCAATCCCGGGGCAAGGTTCGATTCGAATCGCCCCGCGCCGCCCAGCCGCGCGCTATCGCTCGCCGCGTCCAACCAGCGCTCATCTCCGCCCGGGCCCCCACCATCCGCGCGAGGGTCGCGGGACAACCGGGGCGTCGTGAGTAGCTGTATTTCCACGGAGGTTGGCACGGACCGGAGCCCGGATAAGGAGGGGGCAGGCCGCCGGCGCGAGCGTGCAACATCACCGTTCAGGCACCGAGCGGCACGACGCGCCGCAGGACCGGGGGCGGCAGCACCAATGCCAACGGTGATCGACACAGGGACGGGAGCAGGACTCAAGAGGACCAAGTTCCAATACGACGCCGACTTAACGCGAGTCCGGAAAGAAACGGCAGACGTCACGACGAGCTACGTGGACGGCATGTACGAGCAGCGAGCCTTCGGTAACGGCGAGGTGCAGGACCACGTGCACTACATAAGCGCTGGCGGCCGAGTCGTAGCGCAGGTCACGCAGCGCGTCGCCGGCGGACTGCCCGGCGGTAGCGACGTGCAGTACTACCACGACGATCACCTTGGATCGGTCAGCATGCTGACCGATACGGGCGGCCTGCCGCTTGAGGCCATCGAGTACGGACCGTTTGGCGAGACGAACTCGTCGTTCTCGCCAACGAGCGTGACCCGTGGGTACACGGGTCATG
>JAUIKB010000557.1 GCA_030430975.1 Polyangia bacterium | reverse complement strand
ATTACATCGCGCGTAGCGCCGGAGCGCATCGCGTCAAGCGCGCTCAGGGACGCAGCGTACCGAGGATCGCGTCCACGTTCTTCTTGGCGTCCCCGAACAGCATGCGAGTGTTCGTCTTGTAGAACAGCGGATTGTCGACGCCCGAGTAACCCGTCGCCATACCGCGCTTCATGACGACCACCGTTGCCGCCTTCCACGCTTCCAGAACGGGCATGCCGTAGATAGGAGAATCCGGATCGTCCAGCGCCCCCGGGTTGACGATGTCGTTAGCCCCGATAACCAGCACGACGTCTGTCTCCGGGAAGTCCTCGTTGATCTCGTCCATCTCGAGCACGATGCTGTACGGCACCTTAGCCTCGGCGAGCAGCACGTTCATGTGACCGGGTAGGCGACCCGCGACTGGATGGATCGCGAACTTCACGTCGACACCGCTCTTCTGGAGCTCCTTGGTGACCTCGAACAGCGGGTGCTGAGCCTGGGCGACGGCCATGCCGTAACCCGGCACCACGATCACCCGCTTGCTGCCTTTGAGCATCGAGGCGGTGTCGTCCGCTTCGACCGCGGTTACTTCGCCGGGGGCGTCGCCGTCCTTGCGTTTAACGACGGTGCCCGCCTCGGCCCCAAACCCACCAAAAATCACGTTGGCGATCGAACGGTTCATCGCCTTGCACATGATGTAGCTCAGGATCGCACCGCTAGATCCGACCAGAGCGCCGGTGATGATCAGCAGATCGTTGCTGAGCATGAACCCCGCCGCCGACGCCGCCCATCCAGAGTAACTGTTCAACATCGACACCACGACGGGCATGTCCGCACCGCCGATTGCCATCACAAGGTGCGCGCCGAGCACGCACGCGATGCCGGTCATGATACCGAGCTGCATCAACCCACCGTGATTCGGCAGACCCATGAACTGCACCATCAGCACCACGCTGGCGATAACCATCCCCAGATTGATGAAGTGCCGACCGGGAAGCATGAGCGGCTTGCTGCCGATCTTTCCCTGGAGCTTGCCCCACGCGATCACCGAACCGGTGAACGTGATCGCGCCGATGAACACGCCGATGAAGATCTCCGCCTCATGGATGCGGGCTTCGGTCCCCGTCAACGTCTGCCCTGGTGCCAGGTACGACGCGTAACCGACCAGCACAGCGGCAAGCCCCACGAAGCTGTGCAGGATCGCGACGAGCTGCGGCATCGACGTCATCGCAACCCGTGCCGCGAGTAGTCCGCCGATAATCGCGCCTACGGCCATGACACCGCCCAGCACCGGATAGCCGCTGCTCTTGATCGTCACCGTTGTGGCGATCGCGGCGATCAGCATCCCGATGATGCCGTACATGTTGCCGCGTCGAGATGACTCCTGATTGCTCAGCCCGCCCAGGCTGAGGATAAACAGCACCCCGGCGATGATGTAGGCGACGGTCGTAAGGCTCGAAGTCATCTGCTCGCCCTCCTCATCGCTGGAACATCTTCAACATGCGTTGGGTTACTAAAAACCCTCCGGAAATATTAATCATCGCCAGCAAAATCGCGAGCGCCCCAAGGATCGTAACCGGCGAGGTCAACGGTCCGGCTACTTGGAGCATGCCGCCCACGATGATGATCCCGCTAATCGCGTTGGTGACGCTCATCAGAGGTGTGTGCAGCGACGGCGACACGTTCCAGATGACCTGCCAGCCCACGAAACACGCGAGGACGAACACCGTCAGGTGTGACAGAAACGACGGGGGCGCGACCAGGCCCAGCAACCCGAGCACCGCAGCGATGGCTACCAAGGCGACCGCGGCGTTGCGACCGCTGTGGTCGGGCTTTTCCTCGGGGGCGGCGACGATCGGCGCGGGCTCGGCCTTCTTGGGCGGTTCGGGCTGAACCTTTGGCTTCGGCGGCGGCCACGTCAATTCGCCGTCGTGCAGCACGAGCGCACCACGCACCACGTCGTCCTCGAGGTCGACGCGGTACTCCTCGGCGCCACCCATGTCGCTCAGCAAGTGGCATAGGTTCGTGCCGTAGAGCTGACTGGCCGTTGGCGCTAGGCGACTGGGCAGATCGGTGTAACCGATGATCTTCACGCCGTTTTCTTCAGCGAGAGCGCCCGGCTGCGTGCACTCGCAGTTGCCTCCGGCCTCGGCGGCCAAGTCGACGACGACCGACCCGGGACGCATCGCCTCCACCATCGCGCGCGTGATGAGAACGGGCGCCTTTTTCCCCGGAATCAGCGCGGTGGTAACGATGATATCGACATCCTTCGCCTGCTCCATGAACAGCGCCATTTCCGCATCGATGAACTCTTTGCTCATCACCTTGGCGTAGCCACCCTCGCCGGTGCCGTCCTCTTCGAACTGCAGCTCCAGGAACTCCGCCCCCATGCTCTCGACCTGCTCTTTGACGACCGGCCGTGTGTCAAAGGCGCGGACGATCGCGCCTAGGCTTTGCGCCGCACCGATCGCCGCAAGACCCGCCACGCCAGCGCCGATAACCAGCACCTTGGCGGGGGGCACCTTCCCTGCCGCTGTTATCTGCCCGGTAAAAAAGCGACCAAACTCACTAGCCGCCTCGATCACTGCGCGATACCCGGCGATGTTCGCCATCGAGCTCAACGCATCCATCTTTTGCGCCCTGGAGATGCGCGGGATCATGTCCATCGCCAGGAGCGTGACTTTGCGCTCGGCGAGTCGATCGAGAAGCTCCTTGTTCTTAGCCGGCCACACGAAGCAAATCAGCGTGCCGCCTTCGCGCACCAGGTCCACCTCGCGCTCGACCTTGGCGGATGTACGAAGCGCTTCATCCGCCACCAGCAGCGGCGGGCGCACCTTGAGAACGATGTCCGAGTCGTTCCAAAGCTCCGGCGCCGTACCGACGACCGTCGCGCCAGCTTCAGCGTACAGCTCATCCGGGAACGAAGCGCCGGCGCCAGCGCCGGTTTCGACGAGGACGTCAAAGCCGAGCTTCATGAGCTTTTTGACGGTGCCAGGCGTGGCAGCCACCCGCTGTTCGCCCTCAGCGATCTCCTTCGGTATGCCAACCTTCATGACCGCCCCAAGCTACTCGGTTGAGTAGAGGTTTTGGGCGAAATTCGCGGACTCGAGTCAGCAACGCCAAGTTTGCGGGTTTGCACACGAAAGCGCGGGTCCAGTACGGCGATTTCGAATTTCCCTCAACAACGCCGCGGCCGAACGTTACTCTCCGGCTCCAGGGGAGGCGGCAGCTATGACACCCCTTGCTCAAGCGCTACTGGCGATCGCACTGAGTCACTCGCGACCCGGCGGTAGCCCGTACTCGAAGCAACTGTTGCCAGAATGCGGTCGTTCCCCCGACGCCCCGACCTGCGCGCTTCGACCCGTATGCGAGCAGCGGTGGTTCGGCTGCCGAGCTCCACGCTGGTCCAGTTCCCGCTCCGGCTGGGTTCGAGTCGAAAGTCGGAAGGCGGCCGTCGCTCGGTACGCGGGCATAGCCGAATCGATTGCACGCACCGCAAAGCGCCTAAAGAGCTGCGAGGCTCCGTGTCGCCCAATCTATTGGCCCGGCGATACGCGCAGCCTAGCGATCGCGACGCTGACCGTCGTCAAGCACGAGAGCGGTTTCCGGGAGGATATTCAGGGCGGCTACGGTCCGCTCGGTCGCGGGTCTCGAGGCGAGTCGTGCTTGATGCAGGTCATGCCCGACCAAGCCGTTCGCCAAGCCGTCTGGCTCTCAGAGGACGCTCGCGCCAAAATCGCTAAGAGCCGAGTCGCTCGCGAAGCGTTCGCGAAGTCGCTGCTCGGTACGAAACCGGCCGCGTTGGACAGGTGCATCGAGGTCGGTGTGCGCATGCTGGCTGAATCGCGGAAGTCCTGCTCCAAGAGCTCCGCCAACTGGGCATATGGGATGTACTCGATGTATGGCACCGGAACGACGTGCTCGTCGGCGGCCGTGGGGAACAGCCGAAGCAAGACGTTCCAGACGTTTCGCACCGCAAAGAAGCAACTGTCTAAGGAGACGCGGGACCTGCTGGGCCTGAAGCACGACGCCAAAAACGGTTTGAGGTAAGGTCGCGCCATGGGACGAATCGCGTGGCTCGCGCTGGGCTTTCTGCTCGTGATCCCCGGTTGTCCCGGCAGCCTGAAGGATCCGGATAGGTTCGACGATCCGGGGCCTGGCGGCCTCTGCAACCTCGACGTGCCGAGCGACATCCTGGCGCAGAAGTGCGCTGGCTCGCTATGCCACGAGGGCGATGAGCCAGCCGCCAAGCTGGACCTGGTCAAAGCCGGAGTCGAGGCGCGTGTGGTTGGGGTCAGCGCCGATGAATGCAGCGGGCGCACGCTGGTCGTCGCCGGCGACGCCGACGGCAGCTATCTGCTGGAAAAGGTTGCGTCGGAAGACCCTGAGTGCGGTGACCCGATGCCGCTTGGCGCTCCGCTCAAGGGCAACGAGATCGAGTGCATCCGACAGTGGATCGACGGCCTGTCGGGCGGAGGCGCCGGTGGAACCGGAGGCTCATCGAGCGGCGGGTCGACGAGCGGCGGGTCGGGCGGATCTCAGAGCGGTGGGGGTTCGAACACGGGCGGTTCCGGTAACGCCTCAGGGAGCTCGTCATGAGGCGCGGCGTGACGCACGCGGTGTGCCTGGCAGCGGCGGTGTTCGCTCTAACACCAGGCGCCTCCGCGGCGGGAAAGAGCGACAAGCCGACGGCTGCCGCGCGCGACGATCAAGCTTCGAATACGGTCGGTGTGTGGAGGTTCACAGGCGCCAAGGCGGACGCGATCCGTGGCTGGGTCAAGGCTGCCCTGAAGAAATCCGCGTCGGAATACACGTTGGTCGACAAGGACTCAGAGGGCACCGAAGGCGACGG
>JAUIKB010000556.1 GCA_030430975.1 Polyangia bacterium | reverse complement strand
CGCTGGCACAGGCGCCGGTAGCGCAGGAGGCTCGGCAATCACCGCCTTCGCACTTGACCGCGGAGCCGTACGCGTTCAGCCCGCACTCGACGTCACAGGAGCTTGCCTTGGTGCAATCGACCCCTGACCGGCAGGCGCCGCTCCCGCACTTCACGCGGCAGGGGACCCCGGCAGGGCACTCCACGGTCTTCTCAGAGCAAGCATTGAGGCCGCTGCAGTCGATGACGCACGCGCCATTCATACAGCGTCCGAGACCCGAGGCTTCGCAAGCCGTGGCGCAGTCGCCCGACGGCGCGCCGCCCGCGCCGCCCGCCGGTCCGCTTCCGCCCGGCGAGCCGCCTGCGCCCGCGCTGCCGCCGGAGCCGCCGACGGGCGAACCGCCGGTCGCCGATCCGCCGGTCGCCGAACCGCCGATCGCCGATCCGCCGATCGCCGATCCGCCCGTCGCGGCACCGCCGGTCGCCGAACCGCCCGTCGCCGATCCGCCGGCGCCCCCAAACAGCCCATCGCTATTGGAGCTTCCGCATGCCACGACCAGGCCCGCGACCAGCGCGACCCAACCCCTACGACTCAGCGCGTCCATGCCGCAGTGTAGCGCGAAAACGAGCGGCACTCGGTACCTCAAAGTACGTCCAGCTCGAAGGCAAGCCCGACTCGCGCTTCAAGTCGGTCGGGTGCGGACACGAACAGCCGTCGGCGCAGACTCGACAGCGCCAGGATTCGGATGCCGTCGAAGTCCGCGCCCAGCGCCAGCTCGCCGCCGGGATCGACCGAGCTGTACGCAGTGGTCGATGCGCGCTCAAAGCCGATAGGTGCCGCAACCGCAGCCACGCTGCCGGTTGCCCATTCGATGCGTAGTCCAAGCGCGAGAGCGAACTGAAGCTCCGCGCCGACGGCGTCGGGGGTGCGCCATGCACCAGCGCCGGCCTGAAAAGCCAGCAGCACCCCGCCGGTCTCTGTCTGCGTTTCGTGAACGGAGACGCGAGCGTGAGCGAACGCGCCCCGTTCGACGAGCCAACCGCTCGCTGCACGAAATCCCAGGCGTGGGACCCAAGGCTCGAAGCGATACGGACCGGGCGCCGACGCCATCTGGATGGCGCTGTCACGATCGATAGGCGGCTCGTCGGGCGCGGGTTGTGCGGGCGAGTTTGCGGTGAATGTGCCGATCAGCGAGAGAATCGACGCGGATAACAGACGTAGGTTCACCGTGCGGCGGCTCGCTTCGCGAACTCCGATATGCGCTTCAGGATGACATCGGCACCGCGGGCGTACAGGTCGTTGTGCCCGGCCCCCGGAACCTCGAGAAGTTCGCTGTCGTCAAACTCGCGGTGGAGCGTCCGACCCATGGAAACCGGAATGAGTTGGTCGTCGGTGCCGTGCACGATCAGTACGGGATGGGCGATGCTCGCCGCCTTGGTCGCCGTGTCGAAGCGATCGCGCATCAGCAGGCCGGTCGGCAGTATCGGGACGACCCGTTTGGCGACCGCGGGTATGGACGTATACGGTGAAATCAAGATCAGAGCGCGCCCGAAACCGCGCCGCGCGAGCTCGCTGACGACGCCGCTTCCCAGCGACTGGCCCTGCAGCACGATGTGTTTGGCGTCGACGCCCAGCGTGTCGGTTAAGTGTCGCACCGCGCGCTCAGCGTCCGCACAGATCGCGGCCTCGGACGGGCTACCGGACGCTAGTCCGTACCCGGGGTACTCGACAGCGAACACGCCCACCCCCCGCCGCGTCAGCTGTTCGATGAGCCAGCTCTGACCGGCAAGGGTCTCGCCGTTGCCGTGAAAGTGAACGATGGTTGGAGCGCCGGGCTCGGCCGGGGCGTGCAGCGCCCAAACGGAGCGCGGCCCGCCGGTGATTTCGATCAGCTGCGCGCTGGGCGACGCGGGTCGGCGCTGCTCGGTCGGTGCGGGAAACAAGAGACTCCGCTGGCCCAGGTACGCGATGGCCGTCAGAGTCGCATAACCCCCCGCAAATACACCAAGCCAGCCCAACATTCGTCGCCGCACCTTCGGGCAGGATAATACTGGCCTGGTTGCTAGTCGACGGATACCCTCCGCGCCCAATCCGATGAGCGAAACCAAGAACCGAACGAAATCGGATCCGCCGGCGAGCGCGGACCCCATACCCGCGGCCGTGACCGATATTTCGACGAAAGATGTCCCGTTCGTTGTGGGCTGCGGCATGTGCATGGGGACCGCTGACGTCGTGCCGGGCGTCTCCGGCGGCACCATGGCGGTCGCGCTCGGCATCTACCGACAGCTGCTCGGTGCGATTACGTCCGTCGACGCTGGTGCCATCAAGAGCTTGACCAAGCTCGACGTGAAGGGACTTTTAGGCCGGGTTCACTGGCGCTTCATCGCGGCGCTCGGGACCGGGATCGCACTGGCGCTTGCGATCATGGTGAAGGTCGTCAAGTTGCCGAAGCTCGTGCAGGAGCAGCCGCGCCTCGTGTACGCGATCTTCTTCGGGCTCGTGCTGGCGTCTGCGATCTTGCTCGCTCGCAAGATCCCGAAGTGGAACCCGGTGCGGGTACTGTCGCTGGTGGCGGGTGCGGGTATCGGGTTTGCGGTCGTTCGCATGACGCCGACCGCGACACCGGAACACCCCGCGTTCATTTTCTTTAGTGGAATGATCGCTATCAGCGCGATGTTGCTGCCAGGGATCAGCGGCAGTTTTATCCTGCTGATCATGGGGAAGTACGCCTACGTGTTGAACTCTCTCAGCGCGCTCAAGCTCAGCGTGATCGCGCCGTTCGCCTTCGGCTGTCTGGCGGGTCTCGTGTTGTTCTCGCGGTTCCTCGGATGGCTACTGGCCAAGTGGCACGACACCGTATTGGCTGGGCTCACGGGACTGCTGATCGGCAGCCTGTGGCGAATCTGGCCTTACCAGCACCTAACTACGGTGATCGTCAGGAAGAAGCCGCGGGTGATCGGGGCGGAGCCCTTCATGCCGGAAAGCTGGGACATCAGCGTGATCGCCCTGTTCATCACGGGGCTAATCGTGGTGTTCGCGATCGAAGTAGTGGCTACCCGCCGCGCCGCGGCTGCCTAACGCGTTCAGCCGCGCGTCCTCCGGCGAGACGGCGAGCCGCAACGTCGGGGGGCGGGAGTTCGAACCTTTGCTGTTGCGGCTCAACCAGACGTAGGTCGCGGTTCAAAACCCGAGGAGCCCATCAGCGAGATGTCGGCGATGAGGAAGTCGCGTCGTTCTCCTGGCGCGCCGGCTCTTCGAGTTCGCCGGTCTTCGTTTCGAATTCCCGCCGGTTTATCACGACTCGGTGGTCGCCAATTCGAGCGGGAGCGGATCGTCGGACGCCGGGACGCTGGCGCTGCCGATCGTACGCGGGTTTCGGAACCATGCGCCCTGCCAAACGATCCTCACAGTGGGGATCATGGCGCCGAGTTCCTCACGCCCACGGGCCCAGTCCTTGCGCACGGGCTTTGGGCACGCACTGTCTACCGACAGTGGCGATCACTTTGGTTGCCACCGCGGCGGTGCCTACGACAGCGCGAGGGATAGCGTAGTACCGGTCGATATGCCCAAACCCGAGTCCGGAATGCTATTGTCTCGGTGGTAACGAGGCGATGACGCTGCGACGCGACCAGACCCACCCGTCCCGCGGGGCATACGGGGACGCGACCTGAGATGGCCGGTGCGGTGCGCCTGGGGCGCTACATGCTGTACGACGGTTTTGCGTCCGGGGGTATGGCGTCCGTCCACATCGGGCGGCTTGTCGGTCCAGTTGGATTCAGTCGCACCGTAGCGATCAAGCGGCTCCACCCGCACCTGGCTCGCGATCCTGAAGTCGTATCGATGTTTCTGGACGAAGCCCGTCTAGCGTCGCGGGTTCGACACCCGAACGTTGTTTCCGTTATCGACGTCGTCCAGCTCCCTAAGGAGCTGTTTCTGGTCATGGAGTACGTCGCGGGCGAGTCTTTTTCGAGGCTTCTCAAAGGGCAGCGGCGACTTGGACGGACGGTGGACACCAGGCTCGCGGTGTCCATCGTCATCGGTGTTCTGCGTGGGTTGCACGCAGCGCACGAGGCCGTGAGCGATCAGGGAGAGCCGCTCGGAATCGTTCACCGGGATATCTCGCCACAGAACGTGCTGGTCGGGAGCGACGGTATCGCCCTAGTCGTGGACTTCGGAATCGCCCAAGCCGCAGAGCGCGTCCAGGTCACGTCGGCTGGTCAGATCAAAGGCAAGCTCGAGTACATGCCTCCCGAACAGGTCTTTCACAGGTCGCTGGACCGACGAGCGGACGTCTACTCAGCGTCGGTCGTGTTGTGGGAGGCGCTGACCGGTCGCCGACTCTTTCGAGGCGAGACGCCGAGCGAGACGGCGCGCGTCGTGGCTGCCGGCGCGCAGCAGCGGCCCAGTGTGTTCAACGCCAGCGTTGAGCCGGCACTCGACGCTCTGGTCATGAAGGGCCTCAGCGTCGACCCCGCCGCCCGCTTCTCGACGGCTAGCGAGATGGCTGACGCGCTGGAGTCGGCGGTACACGTCGCGCCTCAGCGTGAGGTCGCGGAGTGGGTGCAGTCAGTTGGCGCGAGTCGCATCGACAAGCGGGCGGCGAGGATCGGGGAGATCGAGGCTGCCGAGATCGCCGCCGCGAGCCAAGGCGCCGACCTCGGGAGTGAGATTGAACCGACGTCAGACGAGGATCAGCCACCGCCATCCAGCAGCGGCGCCACCGCGAGCACACTTCGTGACGCACCCAGCAGCGATTTGTCAGCGTTCAACGCCCAGATGCCGACGAACCCAGCAGCGACGCGAGGCTCCCAGACATCGAACACCGCGCTCGCCTTCGTCGGCGCCTTCGCCGT
>JAUIKB010000555.1 GCA_030430975.1 Polyangia bacterium | reverse complement strand
TCGTGGGCTCCGCGCTCACGACGGCGGTGCTTTCGTCCCTGCTGGCGCCGTATCTGCATCCCGACCACCCGACCCTCGCCTGCTTCGGTGCGGCGCTGCTGACGGTCTGCTGTCGTGACCGCCTCCCGCCGTGGCTCCACCGAACGCTGTTGGTGGCTCTGCCGGTCGTCGCAACCGGGTTCAAACTCACCGGCGCAGGCGTCGGGGTCGGCCTCGTGCTGGTGAGCGTGGCCGAGCGCCGTTATCGCGACCTCGCTTGGCTGGCGCTGGCTGCCGTGCTCGCACTGCTAACCATTCCGCTTTTCAACGCCACGCTGGGACCCTTTTCGACGTACGCCATCGAGCTGATGGCCGCGCAACCGATCGACTTCGCTCGCCTGCAACTGTTGCCCGAGCGCGCCCCTTTTCAGCTGTTCGTCCTGAGCTTCGGGCTGTGGTTCGTCGCCCGACGTCGTTGGCGCAGTTGCTCGTACGTCCGACGTGCCGGCTCCGCGCTGGGGGTCACCACGGGGCTGGGGAGCCTCGCACTGGTTGCCTTTTGTAAATACGCCGGCAACGACAACAACCTAACCTGTTTCGCGATCGGGGCAACGGTCACGTTGGTGTGGCTCGCGGCGGCCGCGACGCGACGCGACGCGAGGGCACGCTGGACCGTGGTCGCCGGGCTCGCGGTGGCTCCAATGCTGCTTGTGCCGAGCGCTCTGCCCGCGCTGGGACCGGCGCGGGATGCGCTGGAGTCCGGCCACCGGATCGCCGTCGCCCACCTTGCTGCCGAGCGCGCCGCTGGCAGACGCCCCCTCGCCTATTCGGGGACAGCCGCCTGGGTCGAGGGATACGGCCAGGTGGTGCCCCGGGACCGGCTCGAATGCGCATCGGAAATCGCGGCGTCAGGCCGACCGGAACTCGCCGCGCATTTGAATCGGCTGAAGGACGGGACATACGACTCGATCGTCACATCCTCGAGCTTGTTTCGCCTCGACGACACGCTGGGAGGCCGATTTCGGAGCCGGGTTACCGCCATTGTGAACGAACACTATGTTGTGGTGTACCCGCGCGGCCACGCAGGCAAACCGCTACATGCGTTGTCGGGGGTCGTCGTGTTGCGACGCCAAAAGTCCCCTTAAGCGCGCCCGCCGCTAGTCGCGCAGCGGTAGTCCGTTGGCGTCGGTGACCGAACCCGTCAGCATCATGATGCCGTCGATCAGCGGCCACAGTGCCCCCATACCGCAAGTGAACCAGACGACGCAGAGCTGGGCGATCGCCAGTCCGGTGTGACCCGTGTAGAACCGCCCAGCGCCAAAAACGCCGAAGGCGAACTGAAGCACCGCAGCGATGATCTTCGACTTGTCGGAATAGGGGTACCCTGTGCGCGGATCGACGCCGAACGGTGCGTGGGGTGAAACCATCGGACCCGCTCCGTACGGAGCGGCCCCGGGTGGTCCCGGCGGGCCGGGCGGACCGGCGTAGCCAGGCGGGCGAAATCCGGGTGGCGAATTGGGCTGGCTCATGAGCTAGGTCACCGTAATCCGAAACGCTGGCGACTTCACGCCACACGAATAAGAGTTCTTGAAACAACGCCGGCCCCAACCGAGTACTAGCCGCATGAGCGAGACCTACTACAAGCGTGACGACCTGAACCGATTCCCGGAAATCGGCAAAAATGCCCCCGATTTAGCCGCTAAGTTCTTCGACTGGTACGGCGCGGTGTTTCAAGACGGCGCGCTGTCCGCCCGGGAAAAATCGCTGATCGCTCTCGCCGTAGCCCACGCGGTCCAGTGCCCCTACTGCATCGACGCATACTCCCGAGACGCCCTCGAAAAGGGCAGCGATGCAGATCAGATGACCGAAGCCGTGCACGTCGCGGCTGCGATCCGCGGTGGAGCGTCCCTGGTGCACGGCATGCAGATGCGTGGGCATGTCGAGAAGCTGAGCATGTAGTGGGGCGATCACTCCAAACGCTTGGCAGCCCGCTGGCGCAACCTCGGCGACAACTCGAACTGCTAGACGAGCATACGGACGCGTCGTTTCAGGAGCGCCTCGAAGTCGAGCGGTTGTGGCCCCTCAACGCGGACACCGTGGACGTATTGCAACTCAACGTCGGGCGCGTGTGCAATCAAACGTGCCGACACTGCCACGTGGACGCCGGGCCAGACCGGCGCGAACAGATGAGTCACGAGGTATTCGAGGACTGCCTTGACGCGCTCGAACGCATACCCAGCATCGCCACCGTGGACATCACCGGCGGGGCCCCTGAGATGAACCCGAGCTTTCGGTGGTTCGTCGAGCGCTGCCGGTCGTTGGGACGCCACGTGATGGACCGATGCAATCTAACGATCATCGAAACCAAGACCCACGCTGACCTACCCGAGTTTCTGGCAGGTCATCAAGTCGAGGTCGTGGCCTCCCTCCCCCACTATCGACCGCTGGCGACGGATGCTCAGCGCGGCGACGGGGTGTTCGACAAGTCCCTGGCTGCACTCAAGAAGCTGAACGCCGTGGGCTACGCCGATGATCCCGCGCTCAGGCTAAGCCTGGTGACGAACCCTGCGGGGGCGTTCCTACCAGGCGATCAGGCTGCGCTTGAAAAAGAGTGGAAGCGCGAGCTGCTGCGCCGTTACGGCATCCGCTTCAACTCGCTGTTCACGATCACCAACATGCCGATCGCACGATTCCTAGATTGGCTGCACGACTCGGACAACCTCAGCGACTACATGGCGCGCCTCCTGGGCGCCTTCAACCCGGGCGCGGTGTCCGGCGTGATGTGCCGTTCGATGCTGAGCGTCGGGTATGACGGGCGGCTCTACGATTGCGATTTCAACCAAATGCTGGAGCTGGAGCTGTCCGAAGGGATGCCTCGGCACATCCGCGATTTGGACGCCGACAGCGTGAAACAGCGCGCTGTGCGCGTACACCAGCACTGCTTTGGTTGCACGGCAGGCCTCGGCTCGAGCTGCGGCGGCGCGACCGTGTAGGCACCTGTCTGCTCCGGCGGCTAGCCGAGCCGACCCCGGGCTGATAAACACTCTGCGTGGCGCTTCAGCCTGGTGATGTAGTCGACGAACGTTACCGCTTGCTCGCGAAGATCGGCGAGGGAGCCCACGGCGTGGTGTTCCGAGCGCGCGATCTTGAGTCGCGCGAAGAAGTCGCAATCAAGTTCCTGAAGCGAGAGCTGGGGCTGAATTCAGAATACGCACAACGCATGGGCCGCGAAGCTGTAGCGATGGCGCAGCTTCGAGGCACCCACGCGGTCTACGTTCACGGTATGCGTCAGGCCACCGACGGCACCCGCTACCTGGTCATGGAGATGCTGCACGGCCAGAACCTGGAGCAATTCCTCCAAGCGGCGGAGGCCCGTGGCGGACGGCTCAAGGTCGCCAAGATGCTGGAGATGCTGCGACCGGTCGTCGACACGCTGGAAGCGGCCCACGGTCAAGGCATCATCCATCGTGACCTGAAACCCGCCAATATCTTCGTTATCCATCGCTCGGCCGGCGGCGGTGTACGACTGCTCGACTTCGGCCTCGTCAAGCTCGTCGAAGCGCGCGGCATGACCGCGGACGGCATGGTGGCCGGTTCCCCGTCATACATCGCACCCGAGGGTTGGAAAGGCGACCCGAGTGCCCTCGACCATCGAATCGACGTCTACGCACTGGGCGTGGTTATCTTCCGCGCGCTGGCCAGCCGGGTGCCGTTCTCGTCCAAGAGTATCGTCGAGCTGATGGAGTGGGCGCTGGCCGGCCCGCGACCGAGCCTTCGGCAATTTCGTCCTAAGCTGCCGCCTGAAGTCGATCCATGGATGGCAAAGTGCCTGGCGGTCGAACCCGACGATCGCTATCAATCGGTGCGACAGATGTGGAGCGCCCTCGAGACCATCATGGGGACTCAGAGCCGCAGCCCGTACTAGCTGCTGACCGAGCCGCAGGACCTGACCGAATTAGCCGACCATGCCTAAATAGCGCCGGAGGCGAAACGCTTCGTCGCTGACCCAAAACTTCATCAGGTCGTTTACCAGCGCCATGCCCTGGGCTCGCGCGTGGCCGTCCAACCCGGCAAGGTCACCCTCGGTGCGGCGCACTATTTCGACGGCGCCCGCCAAGTCGTCGCATAGCACCATCGCCGTGCGCGCCGCCGCCAGGCGCTGCTTGCCTATCCACAGTGGCACGTCGCGAACCGGACGCCCCGCGTACGCGGTCGCCGCCTCCTCGACCGCCCGCCGCCCGCGCCACGAGATGCTCTTGCCGACGCGCTTGGTCAGCGTCGCCATGTACTCGTCGTCCGCGAGATCGCCGCCAAAGCCGGGCTGCACCAGATTGACCGTAGCCGCGAGGAGCAGCTCTACTTCCTTTGGAGAGATCCGCTCGATGGCGTGAATACCGCGCGCTACGTTCGCCAACATTCGGGCAACCACAAAAACCTGCTGCGTCTCGCGTAGCCCGGTTACCTGATTTGGCAGCATCAGCGCGGGCGGGTCGGTTAGCTCGATTTCCGGCGAACCGGCGTGCGCGCCATGGACGTACAAGTCGATGTCGTTGATACCGAAGACCTGCGCGACCACGTCCACAATTTGCCGCGTGGGATTGCCTGAGCGCGAACCGATCTTGTCGCGGCTCCCGAGGCCGTAGCGTTCGAACTCAGGGGGGTGAACCTTCGCTAAACCATCGGCGATCGACGCCAGCAGCGCCGTGCACTCCGCACCCCCTGCACCGGCGTCGACGAACACGAACGCCTCAGCGTCGAAGCCACCGGCCTGCGCCGAGAACGGTCGCGGGGGTCGCGCCTCGAGGCGCTGCTTTTCGCTTGAATCGAGCGTCTGAAACACCTGCAGCGGCGCC
>JAUIKB010000554.1 GCA_030430975.1 Polyangia bacterium | reverse complement strand
CGTCTGCGTGTTCTTTGCCGTCAGCGGACAGACGGCGTGGATGCTCCGACCGTTTCTCGGACGACCCGCCCACGACTCGGTACCGTTCGTCCGAGCGCGTGAAGGCAGCTTCGCGGATTCACTGTTGATGAGCGCTAGGTCGTCGGTCGGGATCTACCACCGTGAACGGGGACGGGTCGACGCCGCGATCTACCAACCGGAGGTCGACATCCGGCGCCAAACCCGTGAGCCAGCCGTCGACTTCACCGAAGCCGAGCCGACAACGGCCGGGCCGCTGCCCGTCGAACCACTATCGACCGACATCTCGCGCGAGGAAGCCCGATGAACCTCGTCCAGCTCGGCATCGCCTACGCGGCGGTCGGTGTCGGGGTCGCGTGGTTCCTGTACCGCCGCGGCGACGGACCGCTGCAACAGCGTGCCGGTTCCGCGGCGCTTGGACTGCTGCTGTGGCCACTGTGGGCACCCATTGCGTTCTCGACCAGTCGACCGGTGACGAGCGGCTGGGGCACCGACGCACCGCAACGTATCGAAGCCGCGCTTCGCGAAGGCGTCGAAGCGGCACGCGGTACACCGCTGGAGGCGCTCCTGTCAGAAACGGCGGCCACGCAAATCTCAGAAAACGCCGCCAAGGCCGCTGATCGTCACCAGGAATTGTGCGAACTCATGCGCCGCCCGGGATTGAGCATCGCAGAAGCAGAGCGAAGGGTGGAGCAGCTGGAGCGCGCCGGCGCGTCTCACCGCGCGCTCGCCTCAGCACGTCTGCAGCTCGACAACGCCAATCGTCTCGCTGGCATCCGAGACAAAGACGCCCAGGCTCTTGAGGAGCTCGCGGACTTGCTCGGAGCACTGCGGACGCAGCTCGTGCTGGCTCGCTACTCGGGCTCGTCTGTCGAAGGTGTCGGCGGCCTCGTGTCCGAAATGTGGGCGCGTGTTGAAGGCCTCACGGACGCCATGGATGCCGAAGCCGATCTACAAGCCGAACTTGAACCGGTCGCCGCTGAGTGACCGATCTGGCAACCCACATCAGACGGCTGGCGTTTTTCTGGGCCTGCAGCTTCGCGAGCGCGGTCACCGGCTACTACCTCATGCTCGGCGGAGCGTCGGTCGACGAAGCGATGCGCTTGTACTACGGGCCGTTCGCGACTCTATATCGCATGTTTGCGTACCACTACCAGCACCCCATGCAATACATCACGATACCGTGTTTTTTCTACGGAATATTGGCAACGCTCATCGCAGAGCGCGCGGCTCGGACTCGGACAAGCTGGTGGCGCGCGTCGCTGTGGGCGATCGCGATCAGCGTCGTAACGATAGCGCTGAGTTCACCGATCGGCGGCATGCTGTGGGTCTTCCACGACATGCAAGCCGGCTACTTTCCCGCCGACTGGCCTGCGGTCATCGCCGCTAAGGGTTCCGGTCTGGGATTGAAAATCGGCTGGGCTGTCGTCTTGGGGTCGTTTCCGTACAACCTGTTCGGCGTGATTGTAGCCGCAGTGGTCACGCCCCTCGGCGCCAAGCTGATTCCGCGACACCCGATCCCCGCGACGACATAGCATCCGTGTGCCGATCTATCAGCATTTCGCGGGCCACGCCTAGGTCGCCTGCGTATGGTGGCGTTGGAGTAACCATGCCTGATATCACGACCCAACACGAAGACGCGCTCGACGAGGCGCTCGCGCACTATCACCGCACCCACCCGCTGTGGGACTACGACGCCGACGTCAGGCACCTGGTAAACCACGGCACCATGGCGTCGGACGCCCTGGTCGCTCTGGGATACGGCGACCACCTGCCCGAGCTTCAGAAAAACTACTTTCCCGACAAGCTCTCCGCGTTCGCTCTCACCGATGCGGCCGCCTCGGAGCCCGCTGAATTCGGGAATCGAGCGGAACTGTCCGAGTGGATCGGCCACTACAAAGCGCAGCTCGAGTCCACATCGATCGAGCACGTCATTCAGGCAGCGGTTCCGAAACTCATGCCTGGCGTCATCGGCGGCGCTCTGCACGGTTTGATCCGCGTTGCGCACGCGCTTCGGATGCTCGCCCGCCGCGACAACGTCACGCGGCGACGCGAGCTAGCGTACGGTCTGGGTCTGTGGGCGGCAGAGTGGCGTTCACTTCCGGGCACGCCCGGCGGGACTCCGGTGCCAGGCAAGACCGCCGCGCTGGTGCTCGGCGATCTGCCCGCGCTTCCGCAGGCGGACCGTCGAGACGGGCTCATAACCGAGCGCGCGCAAGCGGTGGAGTCCCACGCCGACTATCCGCAGCACATCAGCCAGCTCGACGTCCAAGCAGCGCCGCTTTCCGATCAACTCACCGACGTAGCTGAACTGGCCTGTCGTCTATATCTCGCCAATCCGAGCGCGCGATCATCGTATCTCCACGCGACCACGGCAACCGATGCGCTGCGGACCGTGTTGCCGTTGCTAGACTCTGCGGCTCAGGCGCACGCACTGGGACACTTCGTGCAAGCGCTCGGAGCCGTCCACGCAGCGCATGTCGAAAACCCACCCATCGCCGCGGTTCAGCCAAGCGAGCGCGGCGACCCGAGCGCCGATGCCGTCGCCACGATGAACGACCACACCATCAAGTTCACAGAAACCTGTCTTCGCGAGCACGCGCTCAGTCCGCGACCGGCCTATCTTCGCGCGGCCTGGCAGGCGGTCGACGATACCGCGTGACCCACACCCCGCCCAGTACGCTATGACAGTACGATGCAGCACGTAAGCCGCCGAAGGATCCTAGTAGTCGACGACGAAGCTCGGATCCGCGAAGTGGTCGAGTACGCCTTGAAAAAGGAAGGCTTCGAGGTTGTCTCAGTGAGCGATGGCATCGCAGCCGTGGGCGCCGCGCAGGAAGCCACCTTCGATCTGGTCGTACTGGACGTGATGTTGCCAGGGATGGACGGACTCGAAGTCTGCCGGCAGCTGCGCGCGTCAACGACTACCCCGGTGCTGTTCCTGTCAGCGCGTGGCGAAGAGGTCGATCGAGTCGTCGGTCTCGAACTCGGCGGGGATGACTACCTCACCAAACCATTTTCACCACGAGAACTAGTGGCACGTGTGAGGGCGGTGCTGCGGCGCACCTCTCAACCCGACGCGCCGCCCGCGAATCGAACGGCCGAATCGACAGCCGTCATTCGCCACGGCGACATCGTGATCGACATCGAGCGCCACGAGGTCCGCTACCAGGAACAGTTGCTGCGTTTGACGCCCACGGAACTCAACCTGCTGGTTGCGCTGTACCAGCGGCCTGGCGTCGTGCTGTCTCGAGATCAGCTGATGGAGCGTGCCTACGACGATACGGCCGTGGTGACCGAGCGCACGCTCGACACTCACGTCAGGCGGATCCGATCCAAGTTCCGCAAACACGGTGGCGATCCGATCGCCACCGTTCACGGTGTTGGCTACAAGGCCAACGATTGAAACCGTGAAAAGACTGCTCCAGTTTCTGGGTCAGATTCGGGTTCGGCTCCTAGTCGTCAACCTAGTCGTGTTGCTGGTACCGTCGGTGGGCCTCGAATTCGCGCGCGTCTACGAGCGGCAACTGCTCGATGGACTTGAGCGCGACATGTTCAACCAGGTCGCGCTCGTTCGAGCCGCCCTCGTCATGGACCTGAATCGTGGTGTGCCGCTGGACGACAAATCGCACACGGAGTTCTTGCGCACCGCCGCATCACGCACCCGCACCCGCGTGCGGATTCTCGACGCCGACGCCGGGCTGCTGGTCGATTCACACGCACAGGGCGCCCCTGAAGGCCCCGAGCCAGCACCTCCTTCGCTGCTGCCGCTCTCGGATACGCGTGTCCAGAGCGTACGCGGCCGAATGGCTCGCATGCGAACGACGGCTTGGCCCGACATCGCACGACGCATCGAGGTGCGACAGGCACTGGAAGGCAAGCGAGCAGCTCGAACCCGCCTTGCGCACGATCCTCCGGCGGTCTTCTTCCTGGTCGCAGAGCCGATTCGCCACCAGGGCAAGGTCATAGGCGTGGTGTACGCCGTCCGTTCGACGAGTCCGGTCCTCTTTGAACTCCACCGCATTCGAAAGGCTCTGCTGGTGGTACTCCTGATTTGCTTTGCGGTAACGGCTACATTGACACTACTGCTCGCCTGGACGATTTCGCGACCGTTGCGTCGCCTCGCCAACGCCGCGAAGCGCATCGCGCAAGGTGAACGCAACGTTCCAGTCCCGGTGGGCGGCAGCGGCGAAATCCGTGAACTCGGCGAGGCGTTCTCGGTGATGACGACGCGCCTCGACGACCGACTGAGATACATCTCGGAGTTCGCGGCGGACGTAGCGCACGAGTTCAAGTCTCCTCTGACATCAATCCGTGGTGCCGCCGAGCTTCTAGAAGAAGGAGCTGCGGACGACCCCGAGACCCGTCAGCGGTTCCTACGCAATATCGAACTCGACACCGAGCGTCTGGACCGTCTCGTGTCGCGCCTCCTCGAGCTGAGTCGCATCGAAGCGTCCGAAGGAGAAATGAGCGACGTCGATCTTGCCCGACTGCTAGAGGCCACGTGCGAGCGAGCTGACAGCGTCGACGTCCGAGTCACATTGACGTACCGCGCGCACGGGCGCTTCGTCCGGGGACGCGCCACCGAACTTGAGACGGCGTTTTCGAACCTGATCGAAAACGCCGTTAGGTTCTCGCCGCCTGAGTCTCATGTGAATGTCGTAGCTACCAAGGTGGGCAAGCAGCTTCAGATCGATGTCATCGACTCTGGACCGGGGGTTCCAGCGGGTGACCAAGGCCGGATTTTCCAAAGGTTTTTTACGACCGAAGGCGACCAGGGCGGCACCGGTCTAGGGCTCGCCATCGTCAAAACCGTCATCGA
>JAUIKB010000553.1 GCA_030430975.1 Polyangia bacterium | reverse complement strand
GCTGAGCACGCCCGAGGCCGCGAGTCTCTGGGAGACCGCCGCGGCCGGGAGCCCCGACGCGCCGGCCCTGCTCGAGTTCTTCGTCTCGGACGGCCGAGGAGCGCTCGCGGACATCGACCTGCTGATTCGCATCGGGTGCGCCGCCTGCGACGAGTCGCTGAAGCTCGATTCGACCGTGCTCTACCCCGACGCGGACACCGCGGCGCGGATGGCCACGGGCTTCCGAGAGATGCTCCAGTCCGTCGAGGACGAGACGAGCGACCTGCGCGAGATGGGGGTCTCCTCGGAAGACAGCTACGCGCACGTCGATGGGCGGGAGCTCCACGTCCACCAGGGTCTCGACGAGCCGGACGAAGCGTTTCACGACGGGCTCGCGATGATGTTCATGGCCGACCATGTGTCGGAATTCTTGAAACGGAATCGTAAATACGAAGTGCTCGGTCTGTTCATCTTGCTAATCGTCGGCGTCGTGTTGCTCGGCGAGGGCGGGCACGTCGCTCATCTGAAGCTCTTCGGATATGCCGTCGAGCCGATGTCGAAGTCGACGTTCTACTTCTCGGTCGGCGTACTCGTCGTCGTGGACATCATTCAAAGCAAGTATCAAAAGAAGCTCGCCGCGATGCGGTCCACTGAACAAGCCGGGTAGTCGTGACCGATGCGTCTCGCTTCCCGAGGCTCGCGCGCTACGTTGAGCAATTGCCTGCCGGACTGAGTAGCTACCCAGAGTGCCTCGCCAAGGCTTCGCTGCTCCGCGCGTCGGCGGACGCGCTCGAAGTTGAAATCCCGGGCAGTGGGCTGCCCGCTGTCGTTCACGAGCTGCTCGTCGATCCGCCAGTGCCCTCGAGCTGGATCCCTCAGGCGCATTGCGTAGCTGCGCACGTGGCGCTCGCGGACATGGCTGGCCTTGTCGACGACGTCGATCTGGTCGATTGGTCGTACCGTGCGAACAAGGCGCTCGCCGCTTCAACCATGTATCGTGTGCTGGTACAGCTGGCGTCTCCACGCGCGCTGTTGCGACTGGTTCCGATTAGCTGGCGGACGATACATCGCGGCATCGTTCTCGACGTGGATTCGACGTCTTCGGAGAAGCAGACGTTGCTGATCATTCGCCACCCGCCACACGTCTGGACGCGCGAGGTGCACCAGACGGTCGCCGGCGGCTTCCGACCGCCGCTCGAAGCGTCGCGCGCGCGCGACGTTCGTGTTGAGCTGGTCGTGTCGGAAACGGAGGGCGCCGAGTACCTGGTCAGCTGGCGTTAGACGACCACATCGAGCATCTGCAGACGCGTCAGCTGGTCCTCTAGTGACGTCTCGTATTCTTCGATGAGCGGATCGAGGTCGATCGTAACGGTTCCACCAACGCTCGCGCTGACCGCGCCGCTAACGGGCAGTTCGCCGTCCGGGAATACCAGCACGCCGCTCCAGTTCTCGTTGCCGCTGATCGAGTCCGCGTCACGCACCCGGAGCACTTCGTTGCTGAGCGCAGCGACGGGCAAACGAACACCGTCGTCGAGTTTGACGAAGACTTCAAATGCGGGCGTCGGTTCGACCATGTAGTGGCCACGTCGGTTCTGCTCGATCAACGTGTCCAGCTGTTCGTAGAGCTGGGAATTGAGCGGGGTGTCGTCGGCGTCGAGCAGCGCTTGACGCATCGCTTTCATCGCCTTCTGGGTCGAAATGAGATTGCTCCGCATGTCGTCGAGACGCTGTTCGTCGCGCCGAACCTTGTCGCCGACGACATTGAGCAAGTTGTGGTGAAATGGGAATGCGACATCGCCGTGCTGTTCGAAGAACGCCATCAATCCGCTCTTCGACAGGCTGAGGATCTGACACTCCGTTTTCGCAACGGCGGTGAGCCGCCGAGGGATGGTCGTGACCGTACCGAGCTCGCCGATCGGTGCTAGCGGCTTGAGAAGAAACCGCTCCTCGGCGCCCGAGCACAGCGATACCTCTCCTTCGATCAGCAGGATGAATCTTTCGGGCGCGGAGCCCTCTTCGAACAAGACGTCGCCGACGCTGAGCGTCTGCGCCTCAAATGCGGAAAGCAGTTCCTTGATGTGCTCGTCGGTGATGTTGGCAAACAGCGGTAGCTTACGAAGTTCGTCAGTGCTCGGTGTCATGGCTCTCCTGCCGCGCTGGCGCCAGACGTGCGGGCCGGCGGGCAGGGGAACGGTACCGGGTTTTTGACTGGCTGACGATAGCGGCCGCGTCGTCTGCTTCGACCGCTAGCTGGGCTGGCGATAGATCGTCACGACGGCAGCGCCGCCCAGGCCCAGGTTGTGCTGTAAGGCGACCTTGGCGCCGTCGACTTGGCGCTTCTCGGACAGCCCGCGTAGCTGCCAATTAAGCTCCGCGCACTGGGCTAGACCGGTCGCGCCGAGCGGGTGCCCCTTGGAGATCAGTCCACCCGACGGGTTGACGACCCACTTTCCGCCGTAGGTCGTGGCTCCCTCATCGATGAGCGAACCGGCTTTGCCCTCGTCGCACAATCCGAGCGCTTCGTAAGTGACCATCTCGTTTGCGCTGAAGCAGTCGTGCAGCTCGATCACGTCGACGTTCTCCGGGCCTTGGCCACTCTGCTCGTAGGCCTGCCGCGCCGCCTGTTTGGTCATGTCATAGCCGATTAGTTTGATGCAGCTCTTGTCGTCAAAGGTGCTCTTGAAATCCGTTGCCATCGCCATACCCGCGATCTCCACGGCCTGCTTCTGCAGACCGTGCTTCGTGACGAACGCTTCGCTGGCTAGGATTGCCGCGCCGGCGCCGTCGGAGGTGGGGCAGCACTGCAGTTTGGTAAGCGGCTCGTACACCATCTTCGAATTCATGATGTCGTCGAGCGAATATTCATCACGGAACTGTGAGTAGGGGTTGTTGACCGAGTGCTTGTGGTTCTTGAGACCGATCTTTGCGAACTGTTCCAGCGTGGTCCCGTACTTGTCCATGTGTTCACGGCCAGCGTTTCCGAAGAGCTGAGGGGCGGGCGGTGCAGGCGCGAAGTCGCGCATCGCCATCATCGCCATCATGTGTTTGTCCATGGGGTTCACGCGATCCATGTACTTCGCGCCGAGCGACCCCTTTTCCATCTTTTCGAAGCCTACGGCCATCGTGCAATCGGCGAGACCACCCTCGATCAGCTGCTTGGCCAGGAATAGGGCGGTCGAACCCGTTGAGCAGTTATTATTCACGTTGTAAATTGGGATGCCGGTAATGCCAAGCTCGTACAGGGCGCGTTCACCGCTCGTCGATTCCCCATAGCAGTAGCCGGCGACAGCCTGCTGGATTTCGTCGTAACCGATGCCGGCGTCGGCCAAGGCCTTGGTGCCGGCTTCCTTGACCATGTCCGGGTAATCCCAGTCCTTCGAACCGGGTTTCTCGAACTTCGTCATGCCGACGCCGACTACAAAAACTTTCTGACCCATGTGACCTCCTCGGTGGTGCGGCGAAAGTCTGGTGCTGCGCGGTGCTAGCGGCAAGGGAAGACGCGGCCGCAAAATCCGATACACTCGCCGAAGTGAAAGTTCTGATGCCTCTGCCGGACCGAGATTTCGACGTGACCGAAGTCGCCGTGCCGTGGAGGTTGCTGACAGACGCCGGCGTCGAAGTCGTGTTCGCGACCGAATGTGGGGACGTTCCGCGCTGCGATCCGCTGCTGATCGATGGCGTGCTATTCGGTCAGCTGGGCGCGGCACCGGAGCCGCTGGCGTATTATCGCGACCTTGAGCAAACGTCAGCGTTTCGCGAGCCAACGCGTTGGGCATCGCTAGATGTCGAGCGCTTTGACGGCATCGTCCTGCCGGGTGGCCATGCGCCAGGCATGAAGCAGTACTTGGGTGCGACGGTGCTGCATCGGGCGCTTTCGGACTTCTGGAAGCTAGAGCGTCCAGTCGGTGCCATATGTCATGGCGTGCTGCCGTTGGCGCGGGCGCAGGCTGCCGACACCGGTCGGTCATTGCTTTTCGATCGCGCCACGACTTGCCTGCCCAAGTACATGGAGCGGCTCGCCTACGGCATGACCTTCTGGAAGCTGGGCCGCTACTACCGAACGTACATTGACTATGTTGAGGACGAGGTGCGCGCGGCGCTCCGTCATCCGGAGCAGTTCCACCGCGGTCCGCTCACCCTAGGCGCGCGCGGTACGCGAACCGATCATCGCCCGGCGTTCGTAGTAGAGAACGGTCGATACGTTTCGGCACGCTGGCCCGGCGATGCCTACCTGTTCGCCGAGCGGTTCATCGATCGGCTGAGGTCGTCGAATCAGCCGGCGGTCGCTCCGAGATAGCAGACCCAACCAGCCTGATTTTTTGCGTTGGTCACGACGCGATGCTTGCTGTTCTCATCGTCGCCGGCGACGTCCCAAAACACGCTCACGTTCTTGAAGCCCGCTTCGGTGAGTAGCTCGCGTATCTCGGGGAGTGTCCAGAATCGCCACTCGTACGTGAAGGCCTTCTTCAAGCGCGTACCGTCTTTGAACTTGAAGTGGATGTGGTTGACCACGTCGTGCGTGATCGGATCGAACTTCGCCTGGTGCCAGACGTACGTAAAGCCGCCTTCGATCCAGCGGTCTTCCTTCATGACTTGGCCGGATTCGGTTCCGCCGTAAGCGTCCAGCAGGAATACACCGTCCGGTTTGAGCGCGGCGCGGACCTTTTCGAAGTAGCCACGGAGTTCGTCGCGCGTCTTAAAGACCCAGTAGCTGAAGTTATACGCGCACACCACGTCCACCGGCTGGGGAGTGGGGTCGCGCACGTCTTGCTGAAACAGCTGAATTCGCTTTCCGGGTTCGCCGAGTTTGGACAGGTGTTTTTCAACACCGTAGTCGAGCGTTGGCTGGTCGAGGTCGACACCGACCGCGGTACGCTCG
>JAUIKB010000552.1 GCA_030430975.1 Polyangia bacterium | reverse complement strand
CCCCAGCATCGCGTTGAATCTTGGCGAGGACGGCGACTGCCACGGCTATCTCGTCGGCGAGGCGCACCAGGGCATTCGCTACATGTTCCAGATGATGAACGAAGCCCGGCTCATGGTTGGGATGAACGGCATCGCAACCGCCTCCGTCGCGTATCACGAGTCGCTCGCCTACGCACAAGACAGACCTCAAGGTCGTTCGGTGACCAAACGCGACCCAACCCAGCCGCAAATCCCGATCATCGAACACGCCGACGTGCGCCGCATGTTGTTGCGCCAAAAAGCGATCGTCGAAGGCGGCCTCGGGCTTCTCGCGTACACCGCCGCGCTCAGCGACTTCGCCGAGTTCAGCGTCGACGAAAAGGAACGCCAGCGGGCAGGCCTGTTGCTCGATATCTTGACGCCGATCGCCAAGAGCTTCCCTGCAGAAAAAGGCTTCGAAGCTAACGCGCTGTCCCTGCAGATTCACGGTGGCTACGGGTACTCCAGTGAATACCTGCCCGAATCGTGGCTGCGCGATCAGAAGCTGAACAGCATCCACGAAGGCACCACCGGTATCCAAAGCATGGACCTCCTCGGACGCAAGATGATGGCGCAGGGCGGCGGCGCGCTGATGCTGCTGTTGGACGAGTTCAAAGAGGCGTTGAAGAAGGCTCGTGATGCTGGCATCGATGAGACGCTGTGCGGCCGGTTCGAAGGATCGACAGCGGCACTGGCAACGGTCACTCAACACCTCGGCCAGCTGGGAATGAACGGCGAAATCGACGCGATGTTGCGGCACAGCGTCGATTATCTGGACTTGGCCAGCACCATCGTCGTCGCGTGGCAGTGGGTGTTGCAGGCCGCTACGGCGCAGCGTGCGTTGGACAGCAACACGCTGGTAGACGCTGACCGGGACTTCTATCGCGGCAAGCTGAACGCCGCTCAGTACTGGATCAACACGGAAGTTCCGCGCGTCGGGTACCTAGCGGCCTTGTGCAAGAGCAACGAGGACTCGTACGCAACAATGAAGCCAGCCTGGTTCTAGAGAGCCGATGTCATTCACGCAGCCTCCGCCTAGCCTTGCTCGCAAGCACGTGATCCCCACCACCGCCGGGTTGACCGTCGACGGCAGCGCGCTGCCGCTGATCGCGGGCAGTATCCACTACTGGCGCCTCGACCCACGAGCGTGGCGCCATAGCTTGGTCGCCATTCGCCAAATGGGTTGCCATCTGGTCGACACGTACGTTCCGTGGGCCGTCCACGAGCGCGGGCCTGGCGAATTCGACTTCGGCACCAAGGACCCTCAGCTCGACGTCGTCGCGTTTCTCGAGCTGGCGACGCGCGTCGGCCTGAAAGCGATCGTGCGTCCCGGGCCGAACGTGAACGCCGGACTGACCTGCTTTGGGGTGCCGAAACGAGTCGTCTGGAACGAGGCGTGCCAGGCGCGCTCCGCCGAGGGCAACCCGGTTGTGCTCCCGTCGCCGCCGCTGGCGTTTCCTGTGCCAAGCTACGCCAGCGAAGCCTACTTCACAGAGGTCGAGCAGTGGCTCAACGCCGTCGGAGAGGTGCTCGGCCCCTTGGCGCGGCCGGGCGGCCCCATCGTGATGGTCCAAGTCGACAACGAGTCCACGATGTTCTTCAGAGACGGGCTGTTCGATCAGGATTACCACCCCGACGCAATCGCGCAGTTCCGACGATTTTTGCAGCGCAAGTACCGCAAAGTCCCCGCGCTGCGTGACGTGTATCAGGACGACAGCATCACGTTCGCGGATGTTCAGCCGCCGCGCTCGTTCGAGGCCGAGGTCGGGCGCGATCTGGCACCGTATCTGGACTGGGCCGAGTTCCAAGAACACTTATTGGCGGACGCTTTGGACCGCATGGGCGAGGCGCTCGGCGCCGCCGGCTTTGATGGCGTGCCGCTCTCGCACAATATGCCCCCAGGCGAAACCACGACCCCGCTCGACGCTGACCGCATCGGGCGAGTCGTCGACGTGCTTGGCTACGACTTTTCCCACACAGCTTCTTCACAACAACGGCGCTCGATCGCTCGGCGCGCGTCGGAGCTGGCGACCCGGGCGCGGGCCATGCAGACGCCAGCATTCGCCTCTGAGCTAGGTGCCGGGTATCCGCCGCTTCACCGAAGTCGAAACGAGGACGATAGCCGCTTCGCCGCACTGTGCGCGCTGGCGTATGGGGTGCGAGCTTACAACGTCTACATGGCCGTCGATCGCGACCGATGGATCGGCGCACCGATCGACGACCAAGGCGAGCCGCGGCCGTTCGCAGATTTTTGGCTTCGCCTCGCCGCTGCTATCGAGCGCACTGGGTTTACGTCGTTAGACCGTCAGACGCCGGTAAAGGTCGTCGTTCCGCGCTGCTACCGTCGACTGCTTCGCGTGCTGCACGCCTTGGGCCCGGTCCCGGCAGCGCTGATGGACGCTCTGGGCGGCGGCGCGGCGTTGAGCTGCGACGAGGGTGAATTCGACTTAGGTGCGCCTGTGGCCCTCGAAACCGCGCGTTTCATCGACTGTTTCGTCGACTGTTTCGAAGCGCGCGGCATCGCCTACGCGTTCACCGGCGGCGACCTGATCGAAGACGCGCTCGACGACGCGTCGTGGCTGATCATACCTTGCCCGGGAGCGCTCGAACCGCGGCTGCGCGACGTCGCCTGGAACGCGATTGAAGCGGGTCGGGCCATCACCCTTGGCCCGTTCGAACCCACTCGAGATCCGACGTTTCGGTTGTGGCAACAAGGGAACGCGCGACGACTTCCTCAGACCTCACCGGTGCCAACCCTCGTCGGTGCCTCGCGTGGCGACGCCAGCGCGGCCGTGATCCGCGCGGTCGAACATCTGTCGATACCGGAGCGCAGAGCCGATGACCCACGCTTGCAGCTTGAGCTACACTCCGGCGACACCCGGGACGTGCTGTTCGTCATCAACCCGATGAACACGGCCATCACGTCGAAGGTCGCCGTGGGCGATGCCCGACGCGTCGACGACGCGCTGGAGGATCGGCGACTCACGATCAAGGGCGGCGAGGTAGAAGTGCAGCTCTCCGCTCACAGCGTCGCGATGCTCGACCTTCAGAGCTGACGCTCTTTGCTCGCCTTTTTGCCGCAAGCGGCGTCGTAACAGCTGCTGTCCGTTGAACTCCGATGCCGAGCCAAGAAATCCGACCCCGACACGGACCCCGAACCCCGAACCCCGACACCGACGTCTACTCTCCTGTACCCCTGCGCGGCCCGCCGTGTTAGGCGGCCGCGTGCTTCTCGAAGTCAACCCTCGCCACCCGGAACCGCGTAAGATTCAAAAGGCCGTCGACGCACTCGAGCGGGGCGGTGTGATCGGCTATCCGACGGACACCGTCTACGGCCTGGGGTGCGATTTGTTCCAGAAAAAGGCCATCGATTCGCTGTATCGCATCAAGGGCATGAAGAAGGACCAGAAACTCGCCTTCATCTGCCCGAATCTGAGCGAGGTTGCCAAGTACGCGGTGGTCGACGATTACGCGTATAGATTGCTCAAGAAGTACCTGCCCGGACCTTACTGTTTCATCTTGGACGCCACACGCGAAGTGCCACGGGTGATCCAGAACAAACGCAAACAGGTCGGCGTTCGAATTCCCGACCACCCGGTGACCCAAGCGCTAACCCAAGCGCTTGGGCGACCGATCATCTCGACAACCGCTGTTCGCCAAGACGCCGATCCGGACCCGGACCCCCGCTTCGTGGACACGACGTTCCCCGGTCTTGAGCTCGTGCTCGATGCAGGCGCCTGCGGACTAACGCCGACCACGGTCGTCGACCTCACCGGCGACGAACCGGTCGTGCTGCGCGAAGGCGCTGGCGACCCGACGCCGTTTCTGGAATAACCATCGGCCAGAGTGCGATGCTCAAAGAGCTGCTAAAGCAACGCTGGGCTGGTATCAGCGTCAAGGACTGGGCGGTCCTCGCAGCCGCGCTGCTCGCCTCATGGCTACTCGGATTCGTCATCGTCCGCGGCGTCGACTGGCTCGCCCATCGTCTGCCGCTAGCCAAGCACCTCGTCCGCTCAGGCAGGCTGATGAAGGCGCTGCGACGTCCGGTTCGCCTGTTCTTGACGCTGCTCGTGTTCGAGCTGGCGCTTGGAAACATCGACTTCCCACGCCGAGCCCAACCGACGATCGAAACGATCACCAGTACGCTGCTGATCCTAGCGGCCACGTGGTTCGTCGCCAACCTGGTTCAGTACGCAGGAGAGAGCTACACGCAGGGACTCGCCGAGGTACCCGGCGACTCTGTTCGCGGGACGAAGACCCGTGCGACCGTCGCTTCGGTCTCCACCGGAAGCTCGAGTCGGTCCGCGAGCGCGTGTACACCCAGATCGAGCGCCTCCTCCAGCTCGGCGATCCCGCGCATGCGGCGCGTGGCGTCGGAGGCGACGGTGACGTGCCGGACCTCGCTCTGACCGATGTTCGGTCCCGAGACGTCGTCGGTGTCGGCGGCCTCGATGCGCGCGTGCAGAACGTCGCCTGGTTGCGCGCCGAGCTCGGCGGCCGACCATTGCACGCGGTCGGTCGCGCGCAGGCCGATACCCTCGGCGATGGGCCGACGAACCGTCTCCCCGGTGGCGGTCTCGATCACCAGCTCGACCGATGCAATCCCGACGTCGTCGGTCGCTTCGAAGACGAAATTCAGACGCTCATCGAGCTCGACGAGGGGGTCCTCGTTCGGGGCGAGCAGCTCCACCCGCGGCGCCTGATCGGGACGGACGACGAGCGTCCGCGCGGTGGCGTCCCGGAGCTCTCGCCCCTCGAGGTCCCGCACGTGCAACGTGATCGGTCCTTCCTCGCGAACGACGAAGCTCCCCGACCAGATCCCCTGGGCAAGTCGAAGACG
>JAUIKB010000551.1 GCA_030430975.1 Polyangia bacterium | reverse complement strand
CTCGATCCATCGATCGCCAGCCTCGAGCGCGACACTTCCCTGCGCGGCAGGCTGCTTTTTCTGCTCTTTGGTCAGCTCACCGTGAGCCAAGTAGGCGACCCAATATCCGGCGCTGGTCTCGCGAAGGCGAGGGCCCTCTGCGTCCACCTTCTGAGGTGAGATCACCCTGGGCTGTGTGACGTTGCCTAGGTCGTCGGTGGCGAAGCTGACCGCTTTGAGCACGCTGTGACCTACTCGCTTGTCCCACTCATCCCACACCAAAAGACCACGCTTTTGATGCGCGCCCAGCGCAAACACGTGCGACTCATCGTTGCCCTGCGGGACCGTGGCGCCCCAGGTCACGTCCTTGGACGTACCCCCAGCACCAACGCGCGCCAACCGGGCCGTGCTCCCGCCCGCATCGTTGTCGAGCACAGTGGCTATCACCCCGTCACCCGTCCGTACAACCCGGGGCGGATCGACGTCACCGTGAACGCGCCCGAGGTCCACTACCCGACCGGAGCCTGCGTCCGACGCCACGAGGGCGACGACCGCGTGGGATTGATTTCCCACCATGCGCAGCGCGCCGACGGCATAGCCGCTGGACGTGCGGGCTGCCGAACCCGTTTCAACGGCAAACGGTAGGTCGACGGGCCCGCCGTCTTTGGCGACCTTGCCCGGCTCTCCAACGATGAACGACCCCGGCAGAGCCTTACAACGCGGTAGGAGCGGCGTCGGCGACGCGGCCGACGCCGATGCGGCCGGCGATGGTGCTGTCTTTCTTTTGCAGGCCTGCGGAAGGCAGCACGCGGCGCACAAGGCCAGCAATGGCCAGCGACCTGGAAATCCGTGCGCGCTCCGCATCTAACCGGGATAGCGCCCTCGCCGAAGGGCCGCAATCGAAGCGCAATGCCGCGTGAGCATGTAAGTGACAACCGCCACGCGGATCGCTAGAACCAGAGCGATGCCCAAGCGTCGCCTGACCCGCACTTACGAGCCGAATCCGGCCCTACAGGCGGTATACGATCGGTTCTTCGACGAGATTCAGGTCGACGAGAGTTGGGCGGGGCAAGTGCGCGAGCTCGCTGGCCAAGGAACCGTCGTTTACGTCCTCAGAAACCTGAACTTCATCGACTTCTTCGCCCTAGACCACCTGACCAAACGCTACGGGCTGCCACGGGTACAGTTCGTCAACGACCTTGGACTGTGGGTCCTCAATCCGATGGGCAAGGGTTGGCTGAACGCAGTATTCCCGCGACGCGGCGTTACCCCAGCCGACGAACTCCGCGACGCACTCTCGTCTGGCGGCTCCGCGGCGCTGTTTCTGAAGCGGCCGCCGGGCGTCGTCGACATCGCAACCGGCGCGAGCGGCGGCCGCGGCTTACGCGAAGGCGATGAGCTGATGCGCACGCTGTTCGATCTGCAGCACGAACATGACCGCCCCATCCTGCTGCTGCCGCAGGTGTTCGTGTGGAGCAAGCGACCAGACACGCTGGGCACACGCCCCCTCGACTGGGTGCTCGGTCCCCGCGAGTGGCCCAGCCCCGTGCGGACGGTAGGGCAGTTCCTGCACAACCATCGGCACGTGGCGCTGCGCGCTGGCGAACCCCTGAACCTGAAGCAGTTCATCGACGAAACCCCCAGCCTATCCGACGCCGTCCGGGTTCGACGCGTGACGTATGCGGTCTTGCGTCGCGTCGAACGCGAACGTCGAGCCATTGTCGGTCCGGCCGAGAAACCCCCCGACCGCGTTCGGCACGAGATCGTTCGCGGACCGAAGCTGCGGGCGACAATCGACGAGCTGGCCGGGGAGCACCCTGCCGATCGAGCCATCCTCACCGGCCGCGCGCTGCGGATTCTACGCAAGCTGCAAGCGACACCCGAAACGGCGACGCTCAAGGGACTGGAGGTCTTGCTCGACCGAGTCTTTCACAAGATCTACGCCGGCATCGACTTCGCCAACCAGGACATCGAGCGGCTACGTGCCGCCAGCCGCGACGGCAGCGTCGTGCTGTTGCCCAGCCACAAGAGTCACGTCGACTACCTCATCCTGTCGTACGTCTGTAACGAGTCGAACCTACAACTGCCACTGATCGCCGCGGGCGAGAACCTGAGCTTCTTCCCGCTGGGACCGATACTGCGCCGCGGCGGCGCGTTCTTCATTCGACGTTCGTTCAAGGGCGACCGTTTATACGCGGCGGTCGTGGACGCCTACGTGCGCCGGCTTATTCGAGACGGTTTTCCGATCGAACTGTTCTTGGAGGGCGGACGGAGCCGCAACGGCAAGCTGCTGCCACCCAAATACGGACTGCTGAACATGGTGGTTGACGCGGCTGCGGCCACCCCACGACCCGTCTACTTCGCGCCGGTGAGCATCGGCTATGAGCGCCTAGTCGAAGCGGAAAGCTATCAACGCGAGCTAGCAGGCGGCGAAAAGTCACAGGAAGACGCAACCGGACTTCTGAAGTCCACTCAACTGCTGCGCCACCGCTACGGCCGCATCAACGTCCAGTTCGGTCGGCTGCTCACGCTCGAGGATATCCAGCATGAACTCGGCATCGACGACGAGGCTGAAACCGACGAGCCGACGCGCCGCGCGCTGAGCGTCCGCCTCGCCAACAGAGTCATGGACGAGATCAATAGCGTCACGGCGGTTACGCCCGGCGCGCTCACCGCCACCGCGCTGCTCAGCGACGCTAAGCTTCTACTCAGCGATGAGCAACTGCTGCTGCGCTGCGAACGGTTCTTCTACGTCCTGAAAACCGAGGGCGCCCGTATCACCGAAACGCTGCAGACCCGCAACGGTACGCTGCGCCACGACGCGATTCACGAGGCGCTGCAAATGTTCCGAGACGCTCGCCTGGTAGAGACCAGCACCCAGCCAGCAAAGCGGCGGGACGCTGCCGTGAGGTACTCCGTCCCAGACAAGCAGCGCATCACGCTGGACGCGACCAAGAACATGATCGTGCATTTTTTCGTGGAGCGTGGACTGGTCGCAACCGCGATGGTGATGGATCGGGACATCGGGGTGCTGCGCGCGACCCTCATCGATCGGGTGCTGAAGCTTTCTAGACTCTTTAAGTTCGAATTTCGTTTTCACGCCGACAAGTCGTTTCAGGACATCTTCGACGAGACGCTCGATACGATGATCGCCAGCGGCGTGCTCAAAGCGGACGGCGACTCGATCGTGCCCGGCGCCGGCAGGCAAGGTTGGGACGGATTGACCTGGACGCTGACGTACGCCTCGCTTCTGCAGAACTTCGTTGAAGGCTATCGTGTAGCGGCCCGTGGGCTGGCCGCGCTCGTGAAGGGCCCGCTATCGGAGAAGGACCTGGCGAAGAAATCACTCGCGGCTGGAAACCGGATGCATCTGGCCGGCGACATCGAGCGCCGCGAGGCGGTGAGCAAGCCGATCGTCGTCAATGCGTTCAAGGCCCTCGCCGACCAGGGCTACGTCTCGATACTCGACGACGGTCGGTACGAACTGGCGCCGTCGTTTCGCAGCGTCGGCGCCGTCAAGGCGATCGAAAGCCGTATCGCCGGATACCTGCGAGCAAACGCCCGGCGTGGAGAGGCGTCATGAGCAGCAGAGGCGCGGCCGCGCGGCTCATCACCTCGATCGGTCTGCTTGCCACAGCCGGCTGCCTGGGCACTCCAACGCCGCTGCAACCGAACTTGTCTGGAAGCGTCGGCGTCCCGCACCACGGCGTGCAAACCGGAGCGGTTCAGCTCCCGGTGCGCGGGCCGGGCTACATGCGCCTTCGCCCACGCAGCCTGAAGTACTGGGGGCAACCACGCCTCGTCGCCGCGATTCAACGCGCTGCCGCACGGGTCGCAAAGGAAATGCCTGGTGGCAAACGCGCGCTGATCGGCGACCTTTCGGCCCGACATGGCGGCAAGATCCCCGGGCATCACTCGCACCGAACCGGTCGCGATGTAGACATCCTTTGGTACGTCACCACGACGTCCGGCGCACCGACTTACAACCCGGGATTCATTCACGTAGAAAGCGATGGTCTGGCCAAGCTACACGGTGCCCACGCCGGACCTGACTTCCTTCAGCTGGATGTCCCTCGCCAGTGGCTGCTCATCAAGGACCTGCTCGAAAACCCCGACGCAAACGTGCAGTGGATATTCGCCAGCCGCAACGTCGAAGCTCTACTAACCGACTACGCTCGCGCCTTGGGTGAAAGTCCTGCGCTCATTTGGCACGCGGAAACGGTATTGCTCCAGCCCGGCGACAGCTCCCCCCACGATGATCACATCCACGTCAGGCTAGCCTGCTTGCCGGACGAGAGCGTGCGCGGCTGCGAGGGCGGGGGTCCGTATTGGAACTGGCTCCCGGCGCTGCCCGTACTCCCTGCGCTGGGCGACCGGCAGCTCGACTCTCTTGGCGCCGACGATCCGCTCGCAGCATCATCGGCCGCTCGAGTCATCGATCGCCTGCTGCTGGAACCGGCCCAACCAATGGCTCGACATGTCGTCGGAGAGTGACGTCTTCGAGACGGAGCTCGGCCAGCTGCTGTTCGGCGACTGTCTCAAGCGTTTACCTGAAGTCATCGACCGCCACGACCCGTTCGACCTAGCGTACGTGGACCCGCCGTTTGCCACCGGCCTGGCGTTTGGCGCTCGGTCAGGCAAGGGCGAGCGCATCGATGGGCCTCGGGCATACTCCGACGCCTGGGGCGGCATCGCAGCCTTCCTCGAGATGTTGACACCCCGGCTAGCGGCGCTGCGCGACGCGCTCTCGAGCACCGGGAGCATGTGGGTGCACCTCGACCACCGTACGGTTCACGACGTCAAGGCCGTGCTCGACCGGCTATTTTCCAGACAGCGGTTTCAAGGTGAAATCATCTGGGTTCAGGGAAACGGTTCCCGTCGGCGC
>JAUIKB010000550.1 GCA_030430975.1 Polyangia bacterium | reverse complement strand
GGGCGAGCGGCCGCTGCTCACGAGAAGAAGGCCCGCCGGTTTCACGCTGTGGGACGTCAAAACCGCTGAAATGGCTTGGACTTACCGCTGCGGTTTGGCATAATTGACGGACACCGTTTGCGGCTTCCAACACGTATGCTTGCGCAGAATGCCGCCGCGGTGTTACGTGCCCACTCCAGGCGTTTCCTGAATAGCGCCGCCCACCTGATTCGCCCCGGGCGCAGCGGGCTGGAATTCTCTCAGCACAACACAAAATACTCGAGACACCCAAAGGCATTTCCAATGGTCCGCACGGCTCCCTGGTGTTTGATCGCTCTGATTATCGTCGCGACCGTTGGTTGCGGCGGCGACGACCATTCGGCACGCCACGGCAGTCATCATGAGGGCGATTGCGACAAGCCCCCACTGACGACGGGTGTGCGGCAGATAGCCACGCCAGCTTGGCTTTGGCCGAGACGTCCATACGACGCGTTCGTCGGTGTCGAGGCGCTGCGTTAGCGGGCGCTGCCGTCCGTCGCTCGGAACGACCGTGGGCACACCACGGACTAGCGCCCAAACGCGATCAGGCGCGGCGACGCCTGACAGCCTGAGCGTCAGGCGCCTGCGCAGCGCTCCGGTCGGCACTGCACGGACCAGCTCGATGTCGCCCACGCCTCCGTCATCGGCCCAGTAGATTCGGGCGAAATTGATGGCGCGGCGTTCGATCGTGCGTCGCAAGGGCCCGCGTTGCCACACCACATGGCGTTCGGTTATCTGGTACCGCACCTTCGAAAACCAGAGCTGCGGGCCGGTCAAAAGCGCGAGTCCGAGCGTGGCTGTCCAGGCGCATAGAAGGATCGGTGGGCGCCATGCCAAGGCCGACAGCGATCGCCACTGCAAAGCAAACGGAGATGAGCGAGGTGACGAATAATCCGGCAGCGATCGCGCGCTGCCAGCGGGTGGCGCGGACGCGCGTCGGACGCCCTTCCCAGACGATTCGCTCGCCGAACAAGGAGTCGCGCCTGCTCATGGGTTACCGACACCTATCCACCTCAATAAGTTGGGGCCGGTCTCCAACCTAGTCCAGTCTCAGCGTCATCTTACAGCTGAGACGGAATTGTTTGGTGCTTAGCGCGTGATGAAGGCGATCTCGACCCGAGCGTTGCGTGCGGCCGCCTCCTTACCTCCACGTGGCACGACCGGCTGTCGGCCGCCCGACGTCTCGACTCGCACATTGGGCGCGCCGGCTTTGCGCAACGCGGCCGCGACCAGCTCGCCGCGTTGACGATCGGCTTTCGTCGGCTCGCCGTAGGCGGTGTGCACAACCACTAGGACGGGTAGTTTGGGGTGAGCCTGCGCGACTTTGCCGAGCGCCTCGAGGGACGGGTTTGGCTTCAATTTGCCGGTTCGGTCGAATAGGTCCCGTAGGGTGGCGACGACGCCTCGCTCATCACGTACAGGGGCAAGGCCCCCGAGCTGCACTAGCTCGGTGAGGAGATTAGCGGCGACGCTGCCGGAGCGACCGCGGCGCAGCTGAGATAGGTGCCCGAGGCAGGCGGATCGCACGCGTCGGGCGGTATCGATCGGGACCGACTTCGTCTTGCCCAGTTCACTCTCGAGCTTCGAGATCGCTTTGAGTGATTTCGAGATCGCCTGATTCTTGCCGTCGAGTAGCTGACCCGCCGCGCAGAGTAGAAGCGCCTGGGAGGCTAAGGAACGCGCGGCTTGCAATCGCGCGGCCTCGCGCTCTGGCGTAGTCGGAGCATTCGGCGGCAGCGGTATCGCGTCGCGCGCGACGTTCACACGCATCTCGAGATCAGCGGCCTCAGCAGCGGCCTGCTTGTTGTCGGCGTCGAGTTTGGCCAGAGTAGTTTGCGCTTCGGTCGCCTTGCTTTTTGCGGCATCCAAACGCGCCTGCGCCTTCGTGATGCGGGCCAGTACAAACGCATGTGTGTAGGCCGCCATTGCATGCTCACTGAGGATCTGCGCGCTCGCGGTGTCCTCTTCGGAGTGGGCGTCTTGAGCTGCGCGCTCGAGTTTCTGAGCCAGTGCGTACGCTCCCGGCGCGAGCGCCTGTGCTTCCTTGGCGGCCGGCGATTCTCCCACCTCGCGTACCTGGCCCATGATGGGTGGCGGGGGCGCCGCGGCAGCGCACGCGGTGAGCAGGCCTGCCAACAAGAGTGCTGCGGTTCGGCTCATGGTTTAGCCTTCCCGGGCGACTTGTCGCTCTTGGTACTCGATTTGGACTCGAGCTGTTCGAGCTGACTCTTGGCGCGGCCTTTGCGGGCAACGGTTTCTTCCAGCAGAGCTCGCCCGCGAACGACTTTAGTCTCGGCGTCCGTGACCGCGGCGTTGACCTTTTCGAGCTCGGCTTCGATGGCGACCGCTCGAGTCACGTCGTGGGCGACTTCTGCCCACTGGTGTCCCACCGCGTCGAGCATGTCTCCGTGCTTGGTATCGCCAGCGCCGCGAGCGTTGTCGGATCGCTTCAATGCATCCTTGGCCTTAGCGATGGGCTCTGAGGCGACGCCAGCGCTGCCAACCGTTGCGATCAGTCGCTCTGCTGCAGCGCGATCGCCGCCGGTACGTGTGGCGTAGGCCGCTAGCGACACGAGCGAGGCCGCCACCGCGAGCCGCCAGGTGCGGGTCAAATAGCGTGTGTTCACGGCGGGAATCAGCCACGACACGCTGGGCAAGTCAAGCGCTGGGCCAGGTCGGCCGGCTGAGGCTCGCGCCGGGACGCAGCGTGGCTTGATTCACCCAGCCGGCGACGGCATGACCATCGCATGGCGGGTGCAGAGAAACGCGCGAGCTGGGACGAGTACTTCATGACGATCGCCAGAGAGGTCGCGACGCGATCGACGTGTGCAAGAAAACACGTAGGAGCCGTCATCGTGCGGGACAAGATGATTCTCGCGACGGGCTACAACGGATCACTTCGTGGCCTTGAGCATTGTGATGAAGTGGGGCACTTGATGGACGAGGGCCACTGCGTACGCACGGTGCATGCGGAGGCAAACGCCATCGTGCAGGCGGCTCGAAACGGTGTGGGAATCGACGGTGCGGGCATCTACGTGACGGCGTCGCCGTGCTTCAACTGCTTCAAGCTGATCGCGAACAGTGGCATTCGGCGCATCGCATTCGGCGAGTTTTATCGGGACGAGAGGATTTTCGAGTTCAGCGAGCGACTGGGCATCGAACTCTCGCATCAGGAGGCTCTGTGACCGAGCACGTCGGAGTCGTTTTCGGCGGTCCGTCGCCGGAGGCTGAAGTGAGCCGCGCGTCAGGCGAAGCCGTGCTCGCGGCGCTGCGGGAAGCTGGCTACACGGCGACGCTCATCGAACTGACGGCCGAGCTACCCCGGTTCCTCGGTCAGGTAGACGTCGCCTTCCCGGTGACCCACGGACCGCTCGGGGAGGATGGGTGCCTGCAAGGGCTTCTGGAGGTACTGGATGTGCCGTACGTGGGTTCAGGGGTTCTGGCCAGCGCGCTGGCTGCGGACAAGGTTCAGGCGAAGGTTGCGTTCCGCGCCGCGGGGTTGCCGATTGCCGACGAGGTTACGGTTGAAGCCGGCGCATCGGTGGAACAAGCCACCCAAGCGATTCAGCGTAGACTGGGTGACCGTGTGGTGATCAAGCCGCGCAGCGGCGGATCGGCGATCGGTGTCACGCGGGTGCTCGAATGGGATGAAGGCCTCGTCAAAGAACGCTTGAGGCAAGCGCTAAGCGAGCACTCACACGTTCTGGTGGAGCGTTTCTACGACGGATTCGAAGTGACCTGCGCCGTCACCGACTTCGAAGGCTCAACGCTCGCGATGCCGCCCACGCTCGTTCGAGCGAAGGCGGCCGAATGGTACGACTTCCGTTCGCGTTACGCGACGGGAGGCAGCGAACACAGCTGTCCAGCGCCCTTCGAAACGTCGATCTTGGATCGAGTGCAAGACGTAGCTCGGCAGGCGCACGAGGCGCTCGGGGCACGGGATATGTCACGGGCGGACTTTGTCGTCGCGCCCGACGGAGCGCAGGCTCAGGTCACGCTACTCGAGGTCAACACGCTGCCCGGCATGACGGCGACGAGCCTCTTCCCGGAGGCGGTTGGCGTCGCGGGCACGCCGTTTGTTGAACTCTGCCGGCGGCTCGTCCAAACCGCGATGGCGCGTGGCAAACGCTCCATGCCGAGCGCGATGCCGATGCCGCTGTAAGCGCTGAGGAGGTCGACTAACCGACTTCTTCGTCGCGGCTGTCGTCGACGTCGGTGACCTTGGCCAGCGTCGCCGCTCGGGCCCGGAGTTTCGCGAGAAGCTCGTCGCGGTTTTTCGGCGGGGCGATAGGGGTGCCCATCGACCGGATGCCGCTGTCGTCGTCGGCCGCCACGTCGTCGGGTCGGAGTGAGATCGGTTCGACGACTGCCGACGGTGACGACTCCAGGTCAGGTAGGGATGGCAACGGCCGGCGCGGACCGTCGGCCGCCTCAGGCGAGGAGTCGTCCGTGGCCTCAAGCAATTCGTCCGTCGCTCTGTCGGCTTCGGCCTGTTTACGGACATCCAGCCGAAACTGCACGGCCCGTTCGATCATCGCTTTGGTGCTGGCGTCGAAGCGACGGAAGCGGACGTTCAGCCCGGCAGGCCGGTCGTCGCGAGGATCGGTTGGGCCCAGCACCTTGCCTTCAGCTCGCAGCACCCGTTCACCGTCGCGGAGCGTGAGTTCGAAGCGCACGATCGTGCCCGATTCGAGCTCGTCCTGATCGACAAGCACTATCGATTTGCGGTCGAAACACCAGGCCTCGGATTCCAGGTAGGCGTCGACCGAGTCGTAGGGTCGGCTGAGTCGGAGGATCACCGGCTGTGTCATGGTCGCTCGATTTACATGTCGTCGCAGGAGACGACGCTCGCTGC
>JAUIKB010000549.1 GCA_030430975.1 Polyangia bacterium | reverse complement strand
CGCCGCGTTTTCGGCTCGTGCTCAATCGCTGGGAAGTCGAGTTCAAACTGCACCCGGTCGGCGGAATCGACGGGTTCGCCACGGTGCGGTCGGGCCTATCACCGTCGACCAACGACGATCTGAGCGTCGAAGTCCTGAACGTCGACGACAGCACCGTTTTGTTCAAGCGATCGGCGCCGGTCGACTATCGACGGAACACGATCGAAAACGAGTGCGGTGACAGCTACGTGTGCACGTCGGCACACGTTGACTTCGAGTCATAGAACGCGCTGCGTTGATCTCAGAAGAGATCGGACTCAAACCCTAGGCGACAGCCGTGAGGCGCCTCGTCCGCTCGCCGCGGGCACGGCAGGACATACTTGAAGCGCGCAAGTCTGGGACCGTCGAACTGATCCGCGTCCTTCATGACGCGATGGATCTGGCGCGCCACGTTAGGTGAACGCATCGCAGGGCACGGTGGAGCTACAACAGCGGATGCTCCGCGTGCGCGATCACCGCCGCCAGGCACAGGTACGGCAGCTTGCTCGTCGACAGGGTCTCCGTGACCCACTTGTTGTGCGCGTCCACCCGCGCCTGCAGGTCGGCCTCCCGCTGCTCCCAGCGTCGTAGCTGATCAGCGCGCGGTTTACGACCCGCGTCCTTGACCCGCTCGCGCTCGGTTTCAATCGCTTGAAGGCCCCGGTTGCGCCACCCCTTGAGGCGTTTCTTGTTGGCCATCACTTGGTCGTGTAGTCGCTTCGCGCGTTCATCCCGTCGGATGTGCATCTGCTCCGTCGCGCGCTCGACCGCGCGGTGGCGTAGCGTTTCGAGCCGGCTCGCGTCGACCGCCTTGGTATCGTTGGACAGCGCCTGGTTAAGCTTGAGGTCACGCACCAAGCCGGGCAACGTCCAGACGTCATCGGCCAGCTTATCCCCTCGGAAACTCACCCCGAACCAATCGACCAACATCGGCTGGCTGCGCTGGTTCGACAGCACGCCTTGGAACAAGAAGATCGCCTCGTCTCGTTCTAGGCCCTGCTGCAGTCGGAGCAGCGGCGCCTCGTGCCGGCGATAGGCGGACAGTACGCGGTCCGTCAGCCACTCCATCGCCGGATGCAGTTCCCACAGCAGCTGCCACTCGGGCCATTCGTCAGGGTCCTGGCGGCTTTGCTCCAGCGCGGTCATCACGCGGTCGCGATCCTGAGTCAGCTTGAGCACAGCTTCATCCCGACCCAGCTCCGGGGGAAGCAATTGATAGCGGCGCTTCAGGTCGTCTGGCGGTGTGATGAGCAAGCCGTCCGCCTCATCGAACCACTCTGGCGCTTTGGCCGTGCCGTCGTCGACCATCTGCTCGAACGCATGCCGCGTGAACGCCAGATCGTCATCATAGAGCGACAGCTGCTCACGAGGCTTCGGCCGCTCGGCGGCGGCCTGAGTGTCCTGCTCGTACGCGGCGAATAACGTTTGTAAGAAGTCCTCCTCTTCGTCGTCCGGCACCTCCGGCACGATCGCTTCGGGGTCGTCTCCTGCGCTGATGCCGGCGGCGACATGGTCCTCCTCCGCGGCCGCGTCATGCAGCCCGAGCAGCCAGCGCGCGTCGCCGAGGTTTTGGTGCGCCGACTGCTCCCGTTCGATCAGCAGATCGAGCACCCGCAAGTCGCCGCGGATCGCGGCGTCACCCGGCACCGTGAGTAGGTAGTGGATCTGTGGCGGGTGCGCTTGGCCGTAGCGATCGATGCGGCCGTTGCGCTGCTCCAGCGTCATCAGTGACCACGGAATATCAAAGTGGATCATCCGATGGCAGTAGTGGTGCAGGTTGATGCCCTCGCTTGCCGCGTCCGACGCGAGCAGCACGCGCACGCTGGTCTTCTCGCTCCCGAACTCTTTGACCAGACGCTGCTGCTTTTGATCGTCCAGGCTGCCGTGAAAGACGCCGACCTGGTCGGGCTTGAGTTTGAGCTTGTTGACGAGTAGCTGCTCAAGCAGCTGAAGCGTGGCGATCCGCTCCGAAAAGATGACGACGCGCTCACTGCCGTTCTTCTTGATGCCCATCGACTCGAGCAGCTGCACGCACGCGTCGAGCTTCGCGAATCCTTTGCTTGGGGTTTCGGGGACGAGCCGAGCGATCGACTCGAGCAGCTCGCGATCGTGGGTCGCAGCGTCGTCTAGCTTGCCTTGGTCGTCCGGCTGCAAGCGCTTGTGCTTGAGTCGCTGCAGCACGGTTTGCCGCAGTGCCTCGGGCGACGACAACAGCGCCTTCATCAGCAGCGTGCGAAACAAGATGTCGCGGCCGCCCGGCTTCTTCCTGGGATTGGCGGCGGTGGCATCGGCGCCCGGGGCGATATCGACGGCCTGCTTGCGCGGGTGGATGGTCTGGAAGTTGGCGGCTTGCAGAACGTGGAACAGTTCGTCTTCGACGGGTGACGCGGGCGTGTGGTGCAGCTTCAGCTCGCGTTCGTGGAACGCTTCGCCGCCACCGATGACGTCCTTTTTGAAACGCCGCACGTAGAGCCCCTGAATGTCCTCTTTTGTGTAGTTGGCCGGGTCCGAAATCGCCGTCGGATCGAGCAGGTTCATGAGGCTAGCGAAACTCTCCGGGCTGCTAATGGCGTTCGATGCGGTGCCGTACGACGAACACCACCTGTTCTTAGCCGACCCTCGTGTCGCTGGGCTCAATCCGCTCCCAGACTCACGGTCGTACTACCGAAGGGTCTTGGACCTTTCGGTGCTCATTGTGCGCGGAGTAGGGCTAGCCCTCGAGCTCGATGGGGACGATGTTCAACTGGGGTCCATGCTCATAGACACGAACCAGCTCTTTGAGAGCTTTGTCCGGGTGAGTCTCGTGCGAGCCGCGGCAGCGCGATCATGGCTGGCCTCGGTGCTCGACGGCAATACGGAGGGGCGGGTTGATTTCTACGACGTGCCCGACGAGCTTCCTCATGTGCGCGGCAGCGCACTCGACGCGCTGGCCACCACTGACGCCGGAAAAGCTCAACCCGACATAGTTGTCGCTCGACCCGACGGCAAGGCGCTGCTAATCGCGGAAGTCAAGAACACGGCACACGGCCAGAGGTCACACACGAGCGATACGCTTCCAGAGCGCGGAGAAGTTGAGCAAGCCGTCACTTATGCGTTGCGGTATGACCTACCGTTTGCACTGCTGATCCACCCCTGGATTCGAGGCAAGAAGGGGCTCGTCTACGTTGGACGAGTCCGGACTATCGATGTGTTTGACTATCGCCTCGATCTGTCACTCGACGAAACTATGGACGCGTCGCTGGAAGATATGGCTGAGGTAGTTGCCTACCTTGCTCGCCTCGAGGGCTCCGGCGCCCCGATCTCAGGCTGATTCATCAATGGCACGAGGTCAACTCCGATAGCGTCCCGCCCCTCGGCGACTGCCGTTTTCAGTGTGGTTCCAGTACCCGCGAATGGGTCTAGGACAATGCCTCTTGCGGGAGTGTTGTGCCCACAGTCGGTCCAACCGACCGTGCGCTTCTTCGCGAAGGTGAACTCGCGAAAGTATCCCCCGAGGGCCTCCTTCGCCTCGGCCGCCAGCCTCTGCACCTCCGCGGTGTTGCGGCCGGTACCGTTCTGGAACTTCGTCGCCTTGCCGACGTCCGAGACCCCGAACGCTTGAATCGCTCGGATATGGGCGTCAGTCAGGCCGTGCTCTCTGGCGAGCTCCATCGCTCGCTTCGCCTGCGGCCGGTTGGGATCTAGTTCGGAGGTCCGTTCAATCACTCGCTGCCGGGGCACTCCACACGTCTCGCACACCTGCTGCGGCGCCCCCAGAAGAATCGCGCGACGCACAAGCTCCTTGGGGTAGGGAGCCAGGTGAGCGCCCATGTTGCGTTCCGGGTTGATCGTCCACACGTCGCCCGGATTGGCGCCATTGCCGACGACTTCTGAGTACCCGACGAGGTCGTAATAGTAGCTCGGCTTGTACGTCAGATGGATGACGTATTCGTGACGATTGGCGAGCCGATTCTTCACCGGGTCGGGCATCCCAGAGTCTTTCGCCCAGATGATCCTGTTGCGAACTAGCCAACCGCCCTTATTGACCGCATCCCACTCGATTCGCCCGGGGATCCCGAGGAGAGACTTGTTGTGATAGGTGTCCCCGACGTTGAGGAACACCGAACCGTGCGGACGAAGGACGCGCTTCCACTCATCGAGACAGTCGAGGATAGAACCGACGTAAGCCTCAGCGGTAGCTTCGAGGCCGATCTGGTCATCGTGACCATAGTCGCGCTTGTTCCAGTACGGTGGCGAAGTCACGATCATGTCAACGGAGTTGTCCGGGAGGCCGGTGGAGCGCGCGTCGCCAGCGGTGAAGGACAAGGTAGGGTCGGCCAGCAACGGCTGCCAGTCCTCAAGCTGGCCGATTGATACAGAGCCGAGATTTGCGGCGCCTGCGACAGGCTCCGAGTCCGCGGCGACACCCGAGGTCGTCTCGCTTGCCGTATTGGTCATTCAGGTTGGCCCTCAACTCATCTAGCTGTGTTCGTCTTGAAGCTATCGACAGGCTCGGACACTCGCTTCGAGGTCGCGCGCTCCCGCCTAGAGTCCTGTATACCCGAGTTGCCAGCGGTCGTCGAGGCCCCGAGCCGCTCTCGACAGACTTACTCCGACCATTCACTTCCTGCCGTAACGCCCTGTCACCGATCACAGATCCAACTTGACGCGCTCCCAGGTTCGTCTGGTAGAAACGACTCATTGCTCCCCACCGTCCTCGCGGATTGGTGGGGCTTTTTTTACCAGGGGTGGATCATGGTTGATCGGGTTGCAGTGTTCATCGACTACGAGAACGCGCATCGCACCGGGCACGGTCTGTTCGGTGGAGTCGGGCAGCCGAAGTACGAAACGGTGCTCGATCCGCTGAAGATCGCGGAG